>NCGI01000259.1 GCA_002256925.1 Polaromonas sp. 28-63-22 | reverse complement strand
GGCCCAGAACGGCGGCGGGTTGCTGCGCACGGCATCGACCCACGGACGGGCCACCTGCGCGGCGGCCGCCCAGTCGAGCGCACCGGCCAGGGCCTGCAGATGCGACGACACCACGGCGGCTTCAGGGCGGTAGGGAAAGGGCAGGCGCGGCGGGGCAGACGAATCAGGCATGCGAAAAACTCCGGCAGGAAGGGATGAAAAAGCGAACAGGCTGATGGTGGCTTGATCGGCATTGAGTTTCCCGCTAAATTTCAGCCATCCAACCGCATAATTCGCTAGCCATGAACCACGATTCACCGCCAATAGATCGCATCGACCTGAAGATCCTGAATGTTCTGCAGCAGGATGGCCGCATCTCCAACCTCAAACTGGCCGAAGGCGTGGCGCTGTCGCCCACCGCCGTGCTGGCGCGCGTGCAGCGCCTCACGCGGGATGGCTACATCTTGGGTTATGAGGCGCAGCTCGACCCCGCGAAACTCGGCGCCGGCCTGATGGTATTCGTCGAAGTGCTGCTGGACCGCACCACGCCCAATGTGTTCGAGGCCTTCAAGGCCGCCGTGCAGGTGCGGCCCGAGATCATGGAATGCCACATGGTTGCCGGCGGTTTTGACTACCTGCTCAAAACCCGCATGGCCGACATGAACGCCTACCGCGCCTTTGCCGGCACCGTGCTGTGGCAGCTGCCGGGCGTGCGGGAAACGCGAACCTACGCCGTGATGGAAGAAGTCAAGTGCACGACGCGGCTGGCGCTGGGGGTCTGAAACGGGCGGCTGAACCTGTCTTGCGCTGGCCGGCGCGCTGCCGAATAATCAGCGTTCACACCACCCCATTGATCAACCACCGGGAGCAGGGAGCCATGAACACACCTCAACGCCTTGGAACCGCCCTGCTGGGCCTGGCCGCGTTTTCCGCCCACGCGCAGACCACCCTGCCCGGCCTGTGGGAGGTCACGCAGAAGATGGGCGGCAACGCCGAGATCGACAAAGCCATGGCCGACCTGCAAAAGGAGCTGGCCGCCATGCCGCCCGCGCAGCGCAAGCAGATGGAAGCCATGATGGGTGGCCAGGGCATGGGCATGCCGGGTGCGGCGGCCGGGGGCGGCACGGTCCTCAAGACCTGCATCAGCAAGGACATGGCCGAGCGCAGCCAGATGCCGATGCAACAAGGTGATTGCACCAGCACCGTGCTGGAAAAAACCCGTACCAGCATGAAGATGAAGTTCGCCTGCACCAGCCCGCCATCGAGCGGCGAAGGGCAATTCACCTTTCTAAGCGACAAGGCCTACACGATGAAGATGACGATCAACGCGGTCGCGCAGGGCAAGCCGCAAACCACGACGCTGGAAGGCTCCGGCAAGTGGCTGGGTGCTGATTGCGGCGCCATCAAGCCGATGGGTGCGCCGAAAAACTAGTTACGTTTTTGCGCGTCCGGCAGGTCAGGAGCGGCCACCAAAAATCGCCGTGCCGACGCGCACCATCGTGCTGCCCGCCTGAATCGCCGCTTCGAGATCGGCCGTCATGCCGAGGGACAGCGTGTCCATCGCTGCGGGCAGCGTGCCAGCGCGATTTATTTGATCAAAAAGTTCCCTGACCCTTTGATGTACTGCGCAGGCAGCTATGAAATCAGGAGCGGGCTCGGGGATCGCCATCAGACCGCGCAATTGCAGCCGGGGCAGTTTTGAGACCTCCTGCGCCAGCGCCAGCGCATCGGCCGGCGCCACGCCGGACTTGCTGGCGCCGCCGTCGATGTTGACCTGGATGCAGATTTGCAGCGGCGCCAGACCGGCGGGCCGCTGCTCACTCAGGCGCTGCGCAATTTTGAGCCGGTCCACCGACTGCACCCAGTCGAAGTGTTCGGCCACCAGCCGCGTCTTGTTGCTTTGCACCGGACCGATGCAATGCCATTCGAGGCTGACGCCTGCGGGCAGTAGCGATGGGAGCGCCGTGATTTTTTCCACGCCTTCGGCGATGTAGTTTTCGCCAAAACTGCGTTGCCCGTCCGTCGCGGCCTGCAGCACCGCGTCGACCCCAAAGGTTTTCGACACGGCCAGCAGGCGGACGCTGTCCGGTTGGCGTCCGGCCGCCATGCAGGCCGTGGTAATACGGTCACGGACGAGTTGGAGGTTGCGTACGATCATGGTCATAATCCGACTGTACGCGCAGACACGCGCCTACAGACAAACTGACTATTTCAAGGATTTTCCCGGATGGATATCACGCAGCTGCTGGCCTTCAGTGTCAAGAACAAGGCATCCGATCTGCATTTGTCGGCGGGGCTGCCGCCGATGATCCGGGTTCACGGTGACGTCCGCCGCATCAATGTGGACCCGCTGGAGCACAAGCAGGTGCACGCCATGGTGTATGACATCATGAACGACACCCAGCGCAAGAATTACGAAGAATTTCTGGAGGTCGATTTCTCGTTCGAGATCGACGGCCTGGCGCGTTTTCGGGTCAACGCCTTCAACCACAACCGGGGCGCCGGCGCGGTGCTACGAACCATTCCGTCGAAAATTTTGACGCTGGAGCAGCTCAACGCGCCGAAGATTTTTGGCGACCTGGCGTTGAAACCGCGCGGCATGGTGCTGGTCACCGGCCCGACCGGCTCGGGCAAATCGACCACGCTGGCGGCCATGGTCAACTACCTCAATGAAACCGAATACGGTCATATTCTGACGGTCGAAGACCCGATCGAATTCGTGCACGAATCGAAAAAGTGCCTGATCAACCAGCGCGAAGTCGGCCCGCACACGCTGAGCTTTTCGGCCGCGCTGAAGTCGGCGCTGCGCGAAGACCCGGACGCGATTCTGGTCGGCGAGATGCGCGACCTCGAAACCATCCGCCTGGCCATGACGGCCGCCGAAACCGGCCACCTGGTGTTCGGCACGCTGCACACCTCGAGCGCCGCCAAAACCATCGACCGGATCATCGACGTGTTTCCGGCCGAAGAAAAGGAAATGATCCGCTCGATGCTGTCGGAGTCATTGCAGGCGGTGATCTCGCAGACAGCGCGATCCGCAACCTGATCCGCGAAGCCAAGGTGGCGCAGATGTATTCGTCGATCCAGACCGGCAACAGCGTGGGCATGCAGACGCTGGACCAGAACCTGACGGAGCTGGTCAAGCGCAATGTGATTTCGGCGGCTGAGGCGCGCGGCAAGGCCAAGATTCCCGACAACTTCCCCGGCTGAGCATGTTGCCCCCACGTTCGCTCGCTTCGCGTAGCTCTCTGCCCCCCGAGGGGCTGCTGCGCCTGCGGCCTGGCAAAGCCAGTTCCGCGGCCCCGGCTGGCTTGGGAAAAGGAATCCACAACGGCCTAGTTTTCCGTTCGCCCTGAGGTATCGAAGGGTCTGCACCTTCGCTTGCCTTCTTCAAGAACGCCGCATCATTTCGTAATCGATCACCGAACAATAGGGAGTGTTCTCATGGAACGCGATCAGGCCAGTAAATTCATTCAGGATCTTCTGAAGCTGCTTGTCAGCCGCAACGGCAGTGACCTGTTCATCACCGG
>NCGI01000258.1 GCA_002256925.1 Polaromonas sp. 28-63-22 | reverse complement strand
AACGCCCTCACCACGTCGGCTTACTGCCCCAGCTCGAAACAACCCGAACTGAAACACGCCGCCGTCAAGATTCTGAAAGCCGAACTGCCCTGGTCATTGCTGGCGATGGCCTGGCTGCCCGAAGGCGAAAGTCTGGCCGCACGCGAACAGCTCAAGCCCCTGATGAAGGCTTTCCCCTTCACCAGTTGCGTGCCGTTTTCAAACAATGCGCCGCTGGGCGAGCCCGGGCGGGAGCGCAGCGGCGTGCTGTTTCGCGCGGCCGGCCACGAAGCGCCTCCGGATGAAACGCTGGCGCGCATAGAGCGCATCCTGGGCTTGAACGGCGCCGACACGCTTCGCTACATCGACAAGAAAAAAGACCAGCGCCGTACGGTGCAGCTCAAACGCCGTGGCGATCAGGCCGAACTGTCGGGCTTTGTGCTGGCCGGCGACACCAGCGCCCAGGCCTGGATCAAAACCCTGTTGCAGGATGAACTGCCAGCCCAGGCGTATGGCCGCTTGCTGCTGCTGCCGGGCGCGAAGCCGCCAGTGGCTGTGCAGTCGCGCGGCAAACTGGTTTGTTCGTGCTTCAACGTGACGGATTCGGCTATCGACGCGCAGTTGGCGGCAGCGCCTGGCAGCGCGACGGATGAGGAACGTTTTGCCCAATTACAGACAACGCTGAGATGCGGCACCAACTGCGGCTCTTGCGTGCCCGAACTGAAGCGTCAACTGCGTGCGTCGCGTGACGCCGCACCGAAGGACTCGTCCGCGCCGCGCCCGGTGATTCCGCTGCGGCAGATCGCCTGAGGCGCGCGACGCTACTTCTCGGAGACGGTCACCTGAATCGAGGCGTACCAAGCCGCCAGGTCGTCAATCTCCTGGTCCGTCAGCGGTTTGGCGATCACCGCCATCACTTCATTGACGCGCTTGCCGCTGCGGTAGGCCTTTAATTGCTCGACCGTGTAAATCGCGGGCTGCCCGGCCAGATTGGGGGCGTTGGGCAACTGACTGATGCCCAGCGGCCCATGGCAGGTCGCGCACATGCCGGCCTTGGCCTTGCCAGCCACCGGGTCGCGTGCCTGCACTGCGTCCGCAGATAGCGCCCAGGCGATCGGCAGTACCCGCAAGCATGCACTCAAGCAGGAAAGATTCTTCATCGTGAGTTTCCCGTAAAAAAACAGCGGACCAAACGCTTGTTTTGGCCCGCCGCATGGAAGGTACGCAGCCCGGCGTTTGCACGTCAGGCCGCGAAAAAACCCGGCGCTTACTGGCCGGTGTAGCTGATGCGGTAAAGAGCGCCGGCAAAGTCGTCCGACACCAGAATCGATCCATCCGGGAGATTGGCAACGTCCACCGGACGGCCGCTGTACTGCTTTGTCTCCGGGTTGAGCCAGCCGTCGGCAAACACCTCGGTCTTGTCGGCCGTGCCGTCGGTCTTCAGGCTGGTGAACATGATGCGCGCGCCAATCGGGTTGGTACGGTTCCATGAACCGTGTTGGGCCGAGAAGATGCCGCCTTGGTACTTTGCCGGGAATTTCTTGCCGGTGTAGAAAGTCATGCCCAAATCAGCGGCGTGCGCGTCCATGTATACCTGCGGGTCGGTGATGTTCGCTGGCAGCGGGTCTTTGTCGTAGCCGTTTTCCGTGATGCGGGTTTTACCCTGCTTCCACGGATAACCGAAGAACTGGCCGGCCTTGGTGATGCGGTTGATCTCGCCGGCTGGAATATCGTCACCCATGCCGTCGGTCTGGTTGTCGGTGAACCAGAGCGTGCCGTCCTTCGGATTGAAGTCCTGGCCAACCGAGTTGCGGATGCCGGTGGCATAGACCTCGCGCTTGCTACCGTCGAAGGCATTCATGCGCACCATGCCACCGATGCCGACGTCGTTGTACAACTTGATCTTGTCGCGCGGCTGCACGTTGTGCGGCTGACCCAGCGAGACATAGAGCATTTTGTCAGGGCCGACCTTGCAGACGCGCGCACCGTGGTTGTAGCTTTCTTCTTCCGGCGGAATCAGCTTGCCCTGGCCGACGACCTCAATCACCGCCACGTCAGGGCCTTCATAGAAAAACTCGGCCGCCGGGAAATTCAGCACGCGGTTGTGTTCGGTGACGATCAGGAAACCGTCCTTGGTCCAGCAGACGCCGTTCGGGTTGCTGAATTTGAGCGATGGCGCAAACGACTTGACTTCGGTGGCCGCCTCGCCGCTGTTGCGGTTGGTCACGGCCCACACCGTGGTTTTGCGCGTGCCGACGAACAGCATGTTGGTCGAAGGCGCAACCGCCATGTGCCGGGCATCGGGCACGATGGCATACAGCGCAATCTTGAACCCCGGTGGCATCTTGACGCGCTTGAGGTTTTCCTTGATGGCGTCAGCGTTCGGGCCGGTCTGCGGCACCATGGGAATGTTCAGGTCGGTGGTGGCCACCTTCATCTGCTTGAGCTTGTCGATATTGGCAGGCATCACGGGCTGCTGTCCCATCACCGCGCCGACCATACTGACCCCCGCGAGCGCCGTTAACAGCCGTCTCGTTGTAGTTTGCATTGCAGTCTCCTCTTTGGTTTTGAAGCACCGAACAACCGCGGATGAACATACGTCCGCGCAGCGCTTGAGGCACATGCTAGTACGCCAGCATTTGATTGACAAGCGGGGTTGTGCGCCTGTCGGCGCGCTTGACTTTTCGGGTATATAGCCGCTTATATTTATCTCTTGCTAATTACCGGGGGAGTCCGAGGAAAGTAACCCCCGGTAGCAATTTTTCTTCTTGACGGGGGCCGGAAAATCACTTTTCCAGGGCGCACAAGGCCTGCCGCTTAAGGACCCTCTTCATAACTCTGGCGGGCCTGTGGCAGGCGGATCGGGATGGGATGCAAGGCGCCTTTTCGCAGGCAATAGCCCCGCTATTGGCAAGAAAAGCAACGCCGCAGACCGCCCGAGCCCGCCTGATCACAGCCCGCAGGGAGTTATGCAGAGGGTCCTTAAGCTCATAACAACCGGTTATCAGCCTTCACAGACAATCCATCCATGGGTATCAGCAAATACATCAAGATCATTGGCCGTGGCAAGGAAGGCGCCAGAGCCCTGAGCCGCGAAGACGCCGCCGACCTGTTCGGGCAGGTGCTCGACGGCAGCGTGACCGATCTTGAAATCGGCGGCTTCTGCCTGGCGATGCGGATCAAGGGCGA
>NCGI01000025.1 GCA_002256925.1 Polaromonas sp. 28-63-22 | reverse complement strand
TGGCGTTGGCACTGCTGCTGAGCGGTTGCGCGGCGGCAACCATCGGCAGTGCCTCGACCGGCCAGCGCTACCGCTGCGAGCAGGGCCTTCAATTCAGCGTGAAGTTTGTCGATGACTCGGCGCTGATCGACAGCAGCGTCGCCAACGACGTGCTGTTCCGCGACGCCGGCGGCCAGGGCGAAGGCCAGACGGTTTACAGCAACGCCGTGGCGCGCGCGGAGTTTGGCCTGGGCGCGAGCGGACGGGAAGCCCGTTTGTCCTATCCGCTGATGCCGCTGGTGGCGCGCTGCGTGCAGGATTGATTCGGCAGTCGCTATTGTTTTGATAGCTGCTGACGCAAGTGATTACTGGGCTGGTGGCCTGAAATGTCGATGATGAACGCCTCCATCGTTCGGGCTGACCCTTCGACAAGCTCAGGACAGGGTACGCCATGCGTATCGAAGCCTTGCATCGGCGACGGGTTGCAGGCATTTTGGTTTTCGGGGTCAGATCGCAATTTCGCTGCGAAGCGAAGCGCAGCACCCGCAGGGCAAGCCACAGGCTTGGCGAATTTGGGCTCTGACCCCGAAAACGCCCGTGCCCGAATTGCTTTGCTGTGACTACGATTCGGGCTGAGCCTGTCGAAGCCTCATTTCGAATCAGGCACCAGGTTCTTTGCCAAGGTCCGATGCCGCTCTGTCGCCGCGGTGGGCGACTCCAAGGGTTTGCGAGTCAAAAATTCGGGAATCGAACTCCGACGCCCGCAACGCCGCAACCATCCATTTAAGACCCGCATAAGCTGGCTTACCCAGAATCAAGGTCACTGCTTCCAGCACCTGACCGGCTACGCCTCAAGGCGCTCGCCGGCGGGATCGTCAACCGGGTTGATGGTTCCGGGCCTGGCCGGTGCGGGGGCAGAGCGATGGGGTGAGGGCACGCACGCCGCACCCCAACCAGTGCCAGGAGCGGCGCACTGCATCGATTCGCTGCTCCGTCTGTCCGACAAGGAGAACTGACATGAGAACCCTGAACAAACGATTCGCTGCGGCCGCCACCCTGTGCGCGCTAATGGCGGGTGCTGCGCTGGCGCAGGCGGCTACGCCGCTGCCGCCGGTTCACCACAGCGGCCCGGTGGCCTACCTCAGTGGCGGCATCGGTGTGGACGAGGCCACCGCCATCCAGCACGCCAGCAGGCAGTGGCCGCTGACGCTCGAATTCGCCATCAAGGACAAACAGCGCTCCGAGTTCGCCGCCGATGTGGCGGTGAAGGTGCATGACGCGAAGGGGCATTGCGTGCTGGAGACCACCGCCGGCGGGCCGTTCCTGCTGGCCAAGCTGCCACCGGGCCACTACACGGTCGATGCGACGCTCGCCGGCAAAACGGAGCACGCCAAGGTGACTGTGGCGTCGGGCCATCCGGCGAAGGCGCTGCTCCTCTGGCCTGCCGGCACCGATGGGACGCGGTCATAGCACGCGGCCGTAACACACGGTTGTAAGACGCGGGCGCAGCGCTGCGCGGGCGGGAGATTCCCGGCTGCCGGCGCCCGTCGGCATCGACCCGACCGAAGCGCCAGTCGCTATTGATTTAATAGCTACTGGCGCAGGTTCTACCTGGGCTACAGGCCTGTTTGATGCCTGAAATTGCCATGGCACGGTGTTTTCAGGCGTCCGCCCGCGCAGAAAAAAACCAGCATCGGCCCAATGCTGTTCATTGAAGCGCTTTCATTCCGTTCGCCCTGAGCCTGTCGAAGGGCCGTGCCAGCGCAAACAGGCTTCGACAGGCTCAGCCCGAACGGTTAAGCGAACAGTATTGGGGCTTGCCCGGTTTTTTTGGGTGAGGCGCAGCGCGCTCAGTCCAGGTAGTCGGAATAGTCCTTCTTTTCAAAGCCACGCAACTGATCCCACGGACGCGCCGACGCAGCCTGAAGTACCTGCACCGTGGTCTGGCGGCGTGACGAGGCGTCTGACGATTCCACCAGCACCGGAATAAGCAGCTTCGTGTTCCACACGACTTTCACGTTGCGCCCCTTTTCAGCCAGGGTGTAGGTGGTCAGGTCGCCCGCGACCGCACCTGCCTTCATGCGCTTGATGCTCGCCGGGTCGATGAGGCCCCAGGCCGCGTCCCAGGAGCCGTCGAAGCCCACGTTTTCCCAGTCGGTCTTGCTGACGTTCACCAGCACTTTCTCGTCGTTCGGCACCAGGCTGATCTGCGCGTTACCCGCCGCGTCCTTGCTGATCCAGCGTGAGGCCGTGGCCACGTCAATGTGCTTGTGCGCCTTGTCGCCCTTCGCATGGTCGTGGTCGGCGTGCGACCTGGCGGGAAGCACTCGGCTGACCCAGACATTGTCTTTGCTGCGGGACACGCGTTCGGAGAACTCGGTCGAACGCTTGATGCCGTCGGCACCGCTGGACATGGCCGTGTGTTTGACCAGCAGTTCAACATCCTGGGCGCAGGCCCAGGATGCGGCCAGCAGGGCCACGCCGGCCAGCGTGAGCTTCATGGTTTTGTGCATGGCACCGCGCATCAGAAACCAAACGCCTGACGCATCAGTCCAAACACCTTCGTGTTGTCGAGCGAACCCTTGAACACCTTGCTGCCAGCGCCGGTGGCCAGAAGCATCACGTCGCCACCACCGTGGGTTTCCGAGCCACCCAGAGGCACGGCGACCTGCTGCTTGTAGTTCTTGTCGCCCGACGTATCCACATTGGTCAGGTCAGCGCGCGCACCGGTCGCCGGGTCGTTGCGGGGCGTCGTGCCGTTGCCGAACACCAGCGTGGTGTAGGGCTTGCCGTCCGCCGCCATTTGGGGCTTCTTCGTTTTGATGTTCACGCTCTTGCCGAGAATGTCATTGCCGAGCGGCGAATAGCCATTGAAAGCCATCGTGTGGTCGTGGTCGGCCGTGACGACGATCAGGGTGTTGGCCAGATCGACCTTGCCCAGCGCGGCCTTGATGGCGTCGTCAAACGCAATCGTGTCGGCCAGCGCGCGTTTGGCATTGTTGCCGTGCAGCGCGTGGTCGATCCGGCCGCCTTCGACCATCAGGAAGTAACCGTTCGGGTTTTTCGACAGGATGTCGATGGCCTTCGTGGTCATCTGGGCGATGCTGGGCTCCAGGGCCGGGTCGCGGTCAAGTTCGTACGACATCTGACCCTCTTTCAGTGCCTGATCGAACAAGCCGATCAGGGGCTTGTCGGTTCCGGCTGCGTTGAAAGTTGTCAGATCGCTGGCCGCGTTGTAGCCCTTGGCCTGAAGTTCCGCCACCAGATCGCGTCCGTCGGGGCGGCCGCGCGGGTTGGTGGTCGCGTTGTACGGCCGCCAGTAGTAGCTGATGCCTCCGAGCAGAACATCGACGCCTTTGCCGAGCGCCGTGTTGGATCCCGGACCGCCGGGAACAGCCTGGCGTGCGATCTCGTATTCGGCATCGCGGTTGCAGACGTGCGCGTAGGTCGCGGCAGGGGTGGCATGCGTCAGGCGGGCTGTGGTCACGACGCCGGTAGCCTTGCCTTTGGCAATGGCTTGCTCCAGGATGATCGGGCTGGGTGCGCCGTTGCCCGTGGTGGGGCAGTTGTTGATGGCGCTGCTGACGCCAGTGACCGGATCGGTCGATGGCGTGAAGGTCTTGGTATTGCCGTCCATCGCGATCACGTCATTGCGGGTTTTCACGCCGGTCGTGTAGGCGGCCATCGAAGGTGCACTGTCGGTGGTTTGTGCGTCGAGCGAAAAAGTCCGGATGCGTGCGGCGCGCGGCATGGTGTCCATCGCGAGGCTGCCGGCTTCGCCGTATTTGAAGATACGCGACGCGGTGACCGTCACGGGGCCCATGCCGTCGCCGATGAAAAGGATGACGTTTTTGGCCTCGCCGGCGGCGAAGGCTTGCGAGGCAGCCAGCGCCAGCGTACCAATGGCCAGCAGGGGCCTGATCAGGCGGCCGGTGTTGTGTGAGAAGGATTTCATGGTGGTTCCAGTTCTGAAGGGTCTGAAGGGTATGAAGGGCTGGTGGTCTTTCAAAGACCGGTCACAGGCCAGTCGCCTTGCGGATGAGACCAAACACCGCGGTGTTGTCCATCACGCCGGCAAAGGTGTCGGCGCCCTTGCCGATGGCACCCAAAAATACGTCGGCACCGGCATGCGTCTCGCTGCCCGGGTTCGTCGGGATGGCCGCTTCCTGGTGGTAGGCCTTGTCAAACACGGTGACATCACTCAGTGCGGTACGCGCGCCCATCGGGCGGTTTTCGCCGTTGCCAAAACCAATCGTGGTGAACGGAAAGCCGCTGGTGTCCAGCGCCACGGAATTGTCGGTGTACTTGCGCATCAAGCCGAGAATGCCGGGGCTGGTGTCGGTCGTCTTGCCGGTTCGGGCGGCGTAGCCGTTAAGGACCAGAGTGTGGTCATGATCGGCGGTCACCACGATCAGCGTGTTTTTGAGCGTCGGGTCAATGACTTTCATCTTGTCCACCGCAATCTTGACGGCATCGTCAAAGGCCACGGTGTCCTGCAGCGCCTTGCGTGCGGTGGTCTCGTGCAACGCGTGGTCGATACGGCCGCCCTCCACCATCAGGAAGAAGCCCTTGGCGTTGCCCTTGAGCTGGTCGATCGAGCGTGCCGTCATGTCCGCCAGGCTGGGCTCCTTGGCGGGGTCGCGGTCGAGGTCATAGGCCATGTGGCTCGACGTGAACAGACCCAGCAGCTTGCCGGTGGCGGGGAGCTTGTCGAAATCACCCTTGTTGGCGGCGTAGCTGTAGCCCTTGGCCTTCATTTCAGCGACCAGGTCACGCGTGTCGGTGCGGCTGCTGCCCGTGCCCTTGGGCAGAAAATGGCGCAGACCGCCGCCCATCACGACGTCAATGCCATCGCCGAGCGCAGCATTGAAGCCGGCGCCGCCTGGCACCATCTGGCTGGCGATGGTGTTTTCGCCGTTGCGGTTACAGATGTGGGCGTAAGTCACTGCCGGGGTGGCATGCGTGATGCGGGCGGTGCTGACCACACCGGTGCCCATGCCCGCCGCCTTGGCAAGCTCCAGCAGGGTGGTGGCCGGCTTGCCGTTGGTGGGGGCGCAGGTTGAATCGGCGCCGGCCACGAAGTCTTTCAGCGTGACAGGGTCATACGACACGGTTTCTGGCGACATGGAAATGACGCCGTTGTCCGTTTTCAGGCCCGTCATGTAGGCGGCCATCGATGGCGCGCTGTCGGTCACCTGCGAGTCTTTGGAAAAGGTTTTGACAAAGGCGGTCTCGGGCAGGGTGTCCATCGTCAGCTCACCGTCTTCGCCGACCTTGTAGATGCGGGCGGCGGTCATGGTGGTCATTCCCATGCCATCACCCAGAAAAAACAGGACATTTTTTGGCGCTGCGGTTCCCTGCGAGACTACCGACGATGTGGTTCCTCCTCCGCAGGCTGCCAGGGTGATTGCAGCGACCCCTGCCGCGATAGACCATCTTTTCATGACGACTCCAGTTGGTTTGTAAAAACCGCTAGTGTGCAAAGCCGATATGACGCGGTCGTGACACTGCCGGACGGCGCGGCCTGGCGCGTGCTGCGTCACGCTGGCCACCAGCCCTGCGTGCTATTACAAGCAAAAAGAGGCTGCAGCCCAGGTGATACCTGCGCCACCAGCTATGGTATTGATAGCGATTGGGCGGCGCACGCTGCACACCCCCGAAACGCACGGCGTCCCGCGCGGGGGGCACCGGCCGGTGCTTACGGCGCCTTGCGCGTCAGGTGACCGAGCGGCAAGGCGCTGCCGGCCTTGACCTCGCCGAGCGAGAAACTGGTGTGCAGGTCTTTCACGTTGGGCAGGTTGATCAGGCTGTGCAAGGCAAAGCGGCTGAAGGCTTCGAGGTCTTGCGCCACCACCTGCAGCTCGAACGTGCCGGTGCCGCTGATGTAGTGGCAGGCAATGATCTCGGGCAGTTTCCTGATCGCTTCTTCCAGCCCGCGCGTGGCGTCGCCGCTGTTGCGGTCGGCATCGAGCCGCACAAACGCCAGCACACCCAGACCGATTTTGTGGCGGTTGATTTCGGCCCGGTAGCCGGTGATGAAGCCCGATTCCTCCAGCGCGCGCACGCGTCGCCAGCACGGTGCCGCCGACAGGCCCACGCGCAGGGCCAGTTCGGTGTTGGTCAGGCGCGCGTCGAGCTGCAGCTCGCTCAGGATGGCGATGTCAAACTTGTCTAACGTTTCCATAATCAACCGATCTTGGCAAGAATCTTGCGCAGCATAGCCCGAATCGGGCAAAGAACGCAAAGACATATCGGCGAGTCGGGCATACACTTTGCTATGAAATAGAGTCCTGCGCCTATCCGGTGCACGCCTTCAATCTGCCCACAAAGCAGCCCTAAAATTTTTGGAGACAAAGCCCCATGAACGCACCGCTACCCGAGGACATCCGCCGCGCGCTGGAAACTGTCACGCTGGAGGAAAACCCGCAAAGCGGGTTTCGCCGAAGGCACACGTATTCAGGCGGCGAAGCCGGCTGTGGAATATTTGTCTTCGAGCTTGTGCGTACAGGAGTTGCGCTGTGAACGCCCCGCTTCCTGAGCACATTCGCCGCGCATTGGAAACCGTCACGCTCGACGACAAGTATTCACTCGGCAGCGGCCGCGCTTTCATGAGCGGCGTGCAGGCGCTGGTGCGGCTGCCGATGCTGCAGCAGGCGCGTGATGCGGCGGCGGGCCTGAATACCGGCGGCTTCATCAGCGGCTACCGCGGTTCGCCCCTCGGTGGCTACGACCAGGCCTTGTGGGCCGCCAAGAAACATCTGGCGGCGCAGAACATCGTGTTTCAGCCGGGCGTGAATGAAGAACTGGGTGCGACGGCGGTATGGGGCACGCAGCAGCTCGATCTGTATCCGCAGACGAAAAAATTTGATGGCGTGTTCGGCATCTGGTACGGCAAGGGTCCAGGTGTGGACCGGTCTTCCGATGTGTTCAAGCACGCCAACATGGCAGGCACGTCGAAATACGGCGGTGTGATTGCGATTGCCGGTGACGACCATGTGTCCAAAAGCTCGACCGCCGCGCACCAGAGCGACCACATCTTCAAGGCCTGCGGCCTGCCTGTGTTCTTCCCGTCGAGCGTGCAGGACATCCTGGACATGGGCCTGCACGCGTTTGCGATGAGCCGCTTTTCAGGCGTCTGGGCCGGCATGAAAACGATTCAGGAAGTCGTTGAGTCGTCCAGCTCGGTGCTGGTGGATCCCGACCGGGTGAAGATCGTCACGCCCGAGGACTTCGCCATGCCGCCCGGCGGCCTGCACATCCGCTGGCCTGACCCGGCGCTGGAGCAGGAAGCGCGGCTGATGGATTTCAAGTGGTACGCGGCGCTCGCCTACATTCGGGCCAACAAGCTCAACCACAACGTGATCGCCGGGCCCAACGACCGCTTCGGCCTGATCGCCAGCGGCAAGGCCTTCAACGACACGCGCCAGGCGCTGAGCGATCTGGGTCTTGATGACGCCACCTGCCACCAGGTGGGCATTCGCCTGCACAAGGTCAATGTGGTGTGGCCGCTGGAGGCGTCGATGACGCGCGACTTTGCGCTGGGTCTGCGGGAAATCCTGGTGGTCGAAGAAAAGCGCCAGGTCATCGAGTACCAGATCAAGGAAGAGCTTTACAACTGGCGCGCCGACGTGCGGCCCAACATTCTTGGCAAGTTCGACGAGCCCGAGGGCGATGAATCGGGTGGTGAATGGGGCCGCTCGAATCCGAGCGACAACTGGCTGCTACGCGCCAAGGCCGATCTGACGCCGGCCATCATCGCCAAGGCGATTGCCAAACGCCTCAAGAAACTCGGCGTGCCGGCCGAGGTGGTGGCCCGCATGGATGCGCGGCTGGCCATCATCGAGGCACGCGAACGTGCGCTCGCTGAACTGAAGGTTGACACGGGGGAGCGCGCGCCGTGGTTTTGCAGCGGCTGCCCGCACAACACCAGCACGCGCGTGCCCGAGGGTTCGCGTGCGATGGCAGGCATCGGCTGCCACTTCATGGCGACCTGGATGGATCGCTCGACCTCCACCTTTTCGCAGATGGGCGGCGAGGGCGTGGCCTGGGTCGGACAGGCGCCGTTCACCCTTGATACGCATGTGTTTGCCAATCTGGGCGACGGCACCTACTTTCACAGCGGGCTGCTGGCGATTCGCCAGTCGATTGCCTCGGGCGTGAACATCACCTACAAGGTCTTGTACAACGATGCGGTGGCGATGACCGGCGGCCAGAAAGTCGGCGAGCGGCCCGAAGGCCACTCGGTGCTGCAGATCATGCAAAGTCTGGTGGCCGAGGGCGTGAGCAAGCTGGTCATCGTGACCGACGAGCCGGAAAAGTACGTGGGCGCCAAACTGCTCGCCGGCGTGGAAGTGCAGCACCGCGATGAACTCGACCGCATCCAGCGCGAGTTCCGCGAGATCAAGGGCACGAGCGCCATCATTTACGACCAGACCTGCGCGACCGAAAAGCGCCGTCGCCGCAAACGTGGCACGCTGGCAGACCCTGAAAAACGCGTGGTCATCAATGAGCTGGTGTGCGAAGGCTGCGGCAACTGCTCGGTGCAATCGAACTGCCTGTCGGTCGAACCGCTGGAAACCGAATTCGGCCGCAAGCGCCGCATCAACCAGAACACCTGCAACAAGGACTACTCCTGCGTGAAGGGCTTTTGCCCGAGTTTTGTTACCGTCGAGGGCGGGCAGCTTAAAAAACCGAAGAAGGAAAAAAAGGGCGCCGCTTCCAGCCTGTTCGACGTGCCCGAGCCGGCGCTGCCGCTGGCCGAAAGCGCGTGGGGCATCGTGGTGGGCGGCGTGGGCGGCACGGGCGTCATCACGATTGGGCAACTGCTCGGCATGGCAGCGCATCTGGAAGGCAAGGGCGTGGTGACGCAAGACGCGGGCGGCCTGGCGCAAAAAGGCGGCGCGACCTGGAGCCACATCCAGATCGCGAACCGTCCCGACGCGATTTTCACCACCAAGGTCGATACCGCCAAGGCCGATCTGGTGATCGGCTGCGACCCGATCGTGGCGGCGAGCAAATACACGTTGACTGTGATGCAGCCGGGCCGCACCTTTGTGGCGATGAATTCGCACGGCACGCCGACGGCTGCCTTCGTGAGCAACCCGGCGTGGCAGTTCCCGGGCGGCAATTGCGAAACTGCGGTGAGCGCCGCTGTTGGCACCGAGCTGGTCGCCTCCTTTGATGCCGAGCAGGTGGCGGTGCAACTGGTTGGCGACTCGATTTACACGAACCCGCTGATGCTGGGCTTTGCCTGGCAGAAAGGCCGGGTGCCGCTGTCGCATGCGGCGCTGATGCGCGCGATCGAGCTCAATGGCGTGCAGGTGGACAACAACAAGTCGGCTTTTGAGTGGGGCCGGCGCTGTGCGCATGACCTGGCGGCTGTGCAGGCGCTCTTCAAGGCCGCGCAGGTCATCGAGTTTGTGAAGAGGCCTGCGCTGGCCGACATGCTGGCCCGGCGCGTCGATTTCCTGACGGCCTACCAGAATGCGGGCTATGCGGCGACGTACCAGGCCTTTGTGGAAAAGGTTCGGGGCGTTGAGGCGCCTCTGGGCAAAACCGCACTGACCGAGGCTGTGGCCCGCTACTTCTTCAAACTCATGGCCTACAAGGACGAGTACGAAGTGGCGCGCCTGCACACCGATACCGCCTTTCTGGGCAAGGTCAACGCCATGTTCGAAGGTGATTTCAAACTGCACTACCACCTGGCGCCGCCATTGATAGCCCCCAAAAACGACAAGGGGGAGCTGCAAAAGAGGCCGTTCGGCCCGTGGATGCTGACCGCCTTCAAGCTGCTGGCACGCCTGAAAGGTCTGCGCGGCACCCCGCTCGACGTGTTGGGCCGTACTGAAGAACGCAGGACGGAACGCGCCCTGATTGCGCAATACCGGGCCAGCATCGACGAAGTGCTGGTCGGCCTGACGCCGGCGAACCATGCCGTCGCCGTGGAAATAGCCCGGATTCCCGAGCTGATCAAGGGCTACGGGCACGTGAAGGCGCGGCATCTGGCTGCGGCACGACCCCAGTGGACCGATCTGATGGCCCGGTTCAGACAACCTGTCGCCGGGGCGGACCGACGCGCCGCCTGAGCGGAAGCGGCCGCCAGGCGTTTCCCGCCGGGCAAACGCCTGGCTGCGGCCAAACCGCCTTGAAATCGGCCGGTAGCCCCTCCAGCTACCGGCGCACCCGGCCAACACCGGCTCTGGCCGGTGCCCCGCCGCATACAATGACGCGTTTCGGCGCCTGTTGTGACAGCGCGCCGGTGTTTCTCAAAATCGTTGTGGAGTCAACCGTGTTTATTTCTTCTGCTTTTGCCCAAACCGCCCCTGCCGCTGCCGCCGGCGGCGACATCATGTCCTCCCTGACCGGCATGCTGCCGCTGGTGCTGATGTTCGTGGTGCTGTATTTCGTGATGATTCGTCCGCAAATGAAAAAGCAGAAGGAGCATCGCGCCATGATCGAGGCACTGGCCAAGGGCGATGAAGTCGCCACGGCAGGTGGCCTTCTGGGCACCGTGACCAAGCTCGGCGAGTCTTACCTGACACTGCAATTGGCACCAGGCGTCGAAGTCCAGCTGCAGCGCAGCGCGATTGTGCAGGTGCTGCCCAAAGGCGCCATCAACACGTCCAAATAAGCATTCCGGCGCTGTACGACACCAGCCGGCTGCTGGCGCCGTGAAATGCTTCGCCTGAATCTCCCTACACGTCCCACAGGAACAGCTCCCCCATGAATCGATACCCGGTCTGGAAGTACGCCATCATGCTGGTCGCCCTGCTGGTCGCGGCCCTTTACACGCTCCCCAACCTGTTCGGCGAGGCGCCTGCCGTTCAGGTCTCCAGCACCCGGTCCAGCGTGAAGATTGACACCACCACCCTGGCACGCGTCGAGCAGGCGCTGAAAGACGCGGGCATCACGGCCGATGCCGTGGCGCTGGACGGCGTTTCAATCAGGGCCCGCTTTGGCAATACCGACACGCAGCTCAAGGCCAAGGACGCGATTCAAAAAGCGCTGGCACCCGATCCGGCCAATTCGGCGTATGTGGTGGCGCTCAACCTGCTGTCGCGTTCACCGGCCTGGCTGACGGCCCTGCACGCCTTTCCGATGTATCTGGGTCTGGACTTGCGCGGCGGCGTGCACTTCATGCTGCAGGTGGACATGCAGGCCGCGCTGACCAAGCGCGCGGAATCCCTCGCAGGCGATCTGCGCTCTTCCATGCGCGAGAAAAATATCCGCCATGGCGGCATCACCCGCAACGGACAGGCCATCGAGGTGCGTTTTCGCGACTCGGAAACCCTTTCTGCTGCCAAGGCACTGATTCAGGACCAGTTTCCCGACCTGCAGACCGTCGATGCACCGGAAGGCACGGGCTACCTGCTGACCGGCACCATCAAGCCCGAGGCTGCGCGGCGTGTGCAGGAGCAGGCGCTCAAGCAAAACATGGTGACCCTGCACAACCGGATCAACGAGCTGGGCGTGGCAGAACCCGTGATTCAACAACAGGGCGCTGACCGCATCGTGGTGCAGCTTCCGGGCGTGCAGGACACCGCCAAGGCCAAGGACATTCTGGGCCGGACGGCCACGCTGGAGATGCGGCTGGTGGAAGATGGCGCCGAAGCGCGCGCTGCCGAAAACAACACCGGGCCCGTGCCTTTTGGCGCCGAGCGCTTTTACGAGCGCAACGGCCAGGCGGTCATTGTGAAAAAACAGGTGATCCTGACCGGTGAGAACCTGACCGACGCACAGCCCGGCTTTGATTCGCAGAACCAGCAGCCCAAAGTGGACCTGACAGTGGACGCGAAGGGCGGGCGGATCATGCGCGATACCAGCCGCGAGAACATCAAGAAACGCATGGCCATCCTGCTGTTTGAAAAAGGCAAGGGTGAAGTGCTCACCGCCCCCGTCATTCAGAGCGAACTCGGCAACCGCTTCCAGATTTCGGGCTCCATGAGCGTGTCGGAAGCCAACGATCTGGCACTGCTGCTGCGGGCCGGCTCGCTGGCGGCTCCCATGGAGATCATTGAGGAACGCACCATCGGCCCCACACTCGGCGCCGACAATATCTCCAAGGGCTTCCACAGCGTGAGCTGGGGCTTCTTGGTGATCGTCGCTTTCATGGCGAGCTACTACATGCTGTTTGGCCTGTTTTCAGGGCTGGCGCTGGCGGTCAACCTGCTGATGCTGGTGGCGGTGCTTTCGATGCTGCAAGCTACCCTGACCCTGCCGGGCATGGCGGCAATGGCGCTGGCGCTCGGTATGGCCATCGATTCGAACGTGCTCATCAATGAACGGATCCGCGAGGAGTTGCGCAACGGCGCCTCGGCGCAGGCGGCCATCAGCACCGGCTATGACCGCGCCTGGGCGACCATTCTGGATTCGAACATCACAACCCTGATCGCCGGCCTGGCCTTGCTGGCCTTTGGCTCGGGCCCGGTGCGCGGCTTTGCGGTGGTGCACGTCATTGGCATCCTGACCAGCATGTTCTCGGCGGTGTTTTTCTCGCGTGGCCTGGTCAACCTCTGGTATGGCCGGCAGAAAAAACTCAAGTCGGTTTCCATCGGAACGGTGTGGCGTCCCGTCACGACCGGTACCGTGACCAAATAATTCCAGCTTTTCCAAAGCGCTGCTTTTTCAGGACATCTCATGGAATTTTTCAAGATCCGCCGGGACATTCCCTTCATGCGGTATGCGCTGGTCTTCAACGGCATCAGCTTTGCAACGTTCGCGCTGGCGGTTTTTTTCCTGTTCTCACGGGGCCTGCATCTGTCCGTCGAGTTCACGGGCGGCACCCTGATGGAGGTCAACTACGCGCAGGCCGCAGACGTCGGGAAAGTTCGCGACACCGTGGCCAGTCTGGGATTCACCGACATTCAGGTGCAAAACTTCGGCACCTCGCGCGATGTGATGATCCGCCTGCCGGCGCAAAAAGGCGTCAGCACCGCCCAGCAGAGCGACAGGGTGCTGGCCGCCCTGAAGGCTGCCCACAGCGACGTGACCCTGCGCCGGACCGAGTTCGTCGGACCACAGGTAGGCGAAGAACTGGCCCAGGACGGCTTGAAGGCGCTGGCCATGGTGGTGTTCGGCATCATGGTCTACTTGGCGATCCGCTTCGAGTGGAAGTATGCGGTAGCGGCCATTATTGCCAACCTGCATGATGTGATCATCATTCTTGGATTTTTCGCCTTTTTCCAGTGGGAGTTTTCACTCGCCGTGCTGGCCGCCGTGCTGGCCGTGCTGGGCTACTCGGTCAATGAATCCGTCGTGATCTTCGACCGGATTCGCGAGAATTTCCGCCGTTACCGCAAGATGACGACGGTGCAGATCATCGACAACGCCATCACATCGACCATCAGCCGTACCATCATCACGCACGGATCGACACAGATCATGGTGCTTTCGATGTTGCTTTTTGGCGGACCGACACTGTTTTACTTTGCGCTGGCCCTGACCATCGGTATCCTTTTCGGTATCTATTCTTCGGTGTTTGTGGCGGCGGCGATTGCCATGTGGCTGGGTATCAAGCGCGAAGACCTGATCAAGGGACCGGCGAAAAAAGAAGACGACCCCAACGACCCCAACGCCGGCGCCACGGTGTAAGCTATAAAGTCATACCTTCAGGGCGGTTGTGACGACAACGAACAAAAAAAACAGTCTTTTATCCGGCCAGGCACGTGCGCTGTTCACCGAGCGTACCGTCCGGATACTGCCGTCCCTTGCCAAAGCCATTCAGGACCGCCTTTCCTCCCTGGTCGATCAGCCCGGCGGCGCCCGGGAAATGCAGGATCGCCGCGATGGCTGGCAGGCCTTCCAGCGTAACAGCGCGACCTGGATCCAGAACACCACGAATGCCCTGACACGGGCGAGGTCGACGCCGCTGGTCACGTCGGCCTCGAAGCTGCCTTCCAGCGGCAGCCTGGAATTGCTGGGCAACGAGGTGATGGAAGACAAAATCATCGCCTCCCGGCTGGCCTTGCGCCTGCTGGATTTCGCGAGCTGGGAGCTGAGTGACCTTCGGCTCCGCATCCAGAACCTCGACGACATTCCCGAACTGGCCAAGGACGATATTTTCCGCCCCGAGGTGGTGGCTCGCCACCTCGTGGAACAGTGGAGTGCCGCGCCTTTGTCCAGGGATCTCTGGCTGTCGGTTCAGGACCTGATCCAGAAGTCGATGGCCGAGCAGATGCTGGAGGTTTACCACGCCACCAACGAATTCCTGGTGCAGCAAGGCGTCATGGCCGATATCGATTTGCGGCCCATGGTCAGGCGCACCCCATCGGCGGTACGCACCGGTTTCGGCGGCGAAAGCACCCTGGAACCGCGCGAGGGTGCAGACAGACCCCAGGCAGGAAATCCAGGCGGCATGTCGGGGCCTCAGGGCGATGGCGGGCGCTTTACCGGCGACCGTGGCAGCCCGTCCGGCTACAACAGCGGCCACAGCGGCCAAGGTAGCGGCGGGGGCGGCGATTCTCGTGGGTCGCAGAGCAGCAGCGGTCCGGGCGCCCGCTCAAGGCAGCGGGATTCAGGCCCGGCGAACGCGGTGTCCGAAGAAACCCGCATGCAGACCGCGACGACCCCGCTGGCCAGGGCCCGCATGCGAGCCCAAGGCGTCATGGGTCACCTGCGAAGGCTGTTGAGCGACAACGTCGCAGGTTTCGAGAACACACGGCAGAGCCCGGCTTCGCCGCAGCTGGCACAGGCGATTGTCAGGGCACAGCGGGCCGAGGAAGCGAGTGACGAGCGTACGGTGCTTGCCGATTCGCGCGGCGGCGGGATGGTTTATGGTCAGGCGCATGTAGACCGCGCCCTGGGTGCCCTGCGTGCGCGCACCACCGCGCTGAAGCAGGCGGCTACGGAAGACTCTGAAAAGGCGACGATTGAAATTGTGGCGCTGATGTTTCAGAGCATCCTGGCGGAAGAACGCATTCCGCCGGTGATCCGCGTCTGGTTCGCACGGTTGCAGATCCCTGTCCTGCGGGTGGCCTTGTCAGAAACCGAGTTTTTTGGCTCACTGCAGCATCCGGCGCGCCGGCTGATCGACCGTCTGGGCTCCTGCGTGCTGGGCTTCAACGTCACGGTGTCCGGCGGCGCCATGGAGTCTGAAGTCAGGCGCATCGTCCAGGTCATTGAGCAATATCCCGAAACGGGCCGGCGGGTCTTTCAGATCGTCTACGACGAATTCGAAAAGTTTCTGTCGAAGTTCCTTTCCGAGCAAACCAGTACCGCCCGCGTCGTGACGCTGGCGCAGCAGGTCGAGCAAAAGGAAACGATGGCGATCCAGTACACCATCGAGATGCGGAACATGCTCAACGACATGCCGGTCCGGGAAGGCATCCGGGAATTTTTGTTCAAGGTGTGGGCCGAGGTGCTGGCGATTGCCGCGATGAAAAACGGCCCGCAGCACCAGGAAACCATCACGTTCAAGCGGGCTGCCGCCGATCTGGTCTGGGCCGCCAGCGCCAAGCCCAACCGCGAAGACCGCGCGCGCGTGATCGCCGACCTGCCGACACTGCTTCAATTGCTGCGTGCCGGGATGTCCCTGCTGGGTCTGCCGCCGGCGGCCCAGGATGAACACCTCAAGGTGATCAGCGACACCCTGGCCGACGCCTTCATGTCCAAGACCGAGGGCATTTCGATGGAGCGCATCGACGCCATGGCCAAACGCCTCGCGAACCTGGAAGACTACCTGTCCGATGACGACGTCGGCGACTTGCCGCTGGACACCGAAAGCCTGGTCACCATGATTGGCCTGGACGCCGCCGATGTGCAGATCATCACCGACGGCGGCAGTCAGCCGACCGATGCCATGCGCTCATGGGCACAGGAACTGCAGTTGGGAACCTGGTTCAGCCTGGACCACAACGGGAAAGTCAGCCTGGTGCAATTCGCCTGGTGCAGTGACCGCAAGCAGCTGCATTTGTTTGCTTCGTCGGACGGACGCAATTTCCTGATACAGATCAAACGCCTGGCCGCCTATTTGCAGGCCGGCCTGCTGGTGCCTACCGAGGAAGAGGCGCTCACCGTGCGAGCCACACGCGACGCGCTGGCCAAACTCGACGCCAACCCGGAGCGGCTGCTGGGCTAGACGCCCACCGGCTTTAACGCAGCGCCCGGGAGTGCCCGGCACGGCCCCTCAATGCGCCACACGAAACTCCGTGTCGTCACACAGCTCATCGAGCACGAGGGCATCGGGCTCCTCCCCAAAGCTCCAGTACACCATCAGGACGATGATTTTCAGGTCATCCAGCGTCACGGGATCGCCCGGCGCGGCCATGGCCCGGTCAATCACGATTTCGCGCATGTGCGGTGGAAGAACACCCGACGACTCAAGAAAGCAGACGAATCCCAGGCTTTGCGCGCCAAGATGCGATTGTTCTGCCACTGAATAAATGCGAAGGCTGTGTTCTGACTGCACCTGGATGGCCGGCTGCGCGGCGACCGCCGGGCCGGTGTCAGCGGTACTGTCATGCGGCAGGCTGATCTGCGTGCCTTGCGCCGCCACGTTCAGCGCGTCGAGCCACACCAGGGCTTCGCGAATTTCTTCGGCTTCGAAGCCCGCTGCAGTCAGTTTCCGGCCAAGGCGGTTCAGTTCGGGACAGGCATCGCCTTGCCAGTAATTCTCGTAAACGTACACCAGTACTTCAAACATGATCTCAATATAACGCAGATGGGTGCCGTGGGGTCAAACCGGCCCTTTTCAGGGCCCGATGCGGGATTTATGCCACGGTTTGGCGCTGAAACAGCCCGCCCGGCAAGCGCGCCACCCGGCCGCTCAGCTCAAGCTCCAGCAGCTGCGCCTGCAAGCGCGCCGTGTCAAGGCCGGTGCGGGCCTGCAGCGTATCGAGGCTGACGGCATCGAAGCCCAGCGCTGCGATGAGCGGGTCGTCGTCGCGGCGGGCCGGGTCCGGCTCATCCGGCCGCTGCGGCGCCTGGTCCGACCCCCCCATGGGCAGCCGCATCTCTTCCAGCACATCCTGCGCCAGTTCGACGAGTTTGGCGCCCTGTTTGATCAGCGCGTGGCAGCCCCGGGACTGGGGCGAATGGATGGAGCCGGGAATGGCGAACACCTCCTTGCCCTGCTCCGCCGCCAGGCGCGCCGTGATCAGCGAGCCTGACTTGAGCGCCGCCTCCACCACCAGCGTGCCCAGCGACAAGCCAGAGATGATCCGGTTGCGACGGGGGAAGTTGGGCACCAGGGGTGGCGTGCCCAGAGGAAACTCGCTGATGAGCATGCCCTGCTGGGCGATGCGGTGCGCCAGCGCCAGGTGTTTTTTGGGATAGACCCGGTCCAGCCCGGTACCCACCACCGCGATCGTTTGCCCGCCGCCCAGCAAGGCGCCGTCGTGCGCAGCGCCATCGATGCCCCCGACACCACGCACACACCGGCCTCCGCAAAGGCCCTGGCAAACTGCCGGGCGTTGCTCTCGCCCTGCGGCGTCGGGTTGCGGCTACCCACGATGGCCAAGCTGTTCGCTATTATTTCAATAGCTGCTGGCGCACGTTCTGCAAGGGCTCCAAGCATATAAAGCATCAAAGGAGGATCTTCGATGTTGAGCAGGGAAGCCGGATAAGCTGCATCGCCCAGCGTGACGACGCGGCGGTCGCGACCAGCCTGCAGCCATTCGCTGGTCGTGGCGAGAAGGGCGGCAAGCGCCGGCGGCTCGGTCAGCAGTGCGCGAACCAGCTTGTCGGAAGAGCCCTCTTGGCGCAGCGAAGCAGCGTTCTGGTCAAAAATCGCCTGCGGCGAGCCGAAGCTGGCCAGCAACTGGCGCGCAGTCTCATTGCCGACGCCGGGGCTCA
>NCGI01000257.1 GCA_002256925.1 Polaromonas sp. 28-63-22 | reverse complement strand
TGGACCCGCAACCCCGAGATTGCGCTGCTGCAGGCCTGCCAGGAACTGGGCGTCAGCTTTGTGGCTTTCAGCCCGGTCGCGCGCGCCTTCCTCACCGGCAAGCTGCGTGACGTGAGCACGCTGGCGGCCGGCGACATTCGCCGCACCATGCCGCGTTTCGAGCCCGCCAGCTACGCCGCCAACCTCAAGCTGCTGCCGGCCTACCAGGCCATCGCCACCGAGGCCGGCTGCACCCCGGCGCAACTCGCGCTGGCCTGGCTGCTGCACCGTGGCAAGGGCATCATCCCCATCCCCGGCACCACCAGCCTGGCGCACCTGGCCGAAGACCTGGCCGCCGCCGACGTGACGCTGACGCCAGCCACCATGGCCGCGCTTGAGGTGCTGATCAACGAGAAGACGGTGACAGGCGCGCGTTACAGCGCGCAATCGCAGAGCGAAGTGGATACCGAAGAGTTCTGATCGTCCGCTGCAAGGCCTGCGGTCGCTATGAAAGTGATAGCTGCTGGCGCAGTATTCCAAAGGGCTGCAGCCCTAAAAGGCTTGAATTCCTATCAATCCCCCGCGCCGGCACGGTTCAGGGCGCAGACAAAAAAACGGCCCCCACTCGACAAACGAGTGGGGGCCTTTTTGCTTGCGCGGCGCTTTACAGCGTATCGATAAAGCTGCGCAATTTGTCTGAACGCGAAGGGTGCTTGAGTTTCCTCAGCGCCTTGGCTTCGATCTGGCGAATGCGTTCGCGCGTCACGTCGAACTGCTTGCCGACTTCTTCGAGCGTGTGGTCGGTGCTCATCTCGATGCCGAAGCGCATGCGCAGCACCTTGGCCTCGCGTGGCGTCAGGCTGTCGAGGATGTCCTTGACCACGTCGCGCAGGCCGGCCTGCATCGCAGCCTCAAGCGGCGCGGTGTTGGCGCTGTCTTCGATGAAGTCACCGAGGTGCGAGTCGTCATCGTCACCAATCGGCGTTTCCATCGAGATCGGCTCCTTGGCGATCTTCATGATCTTCCTGATCTTGTCTTCAGGAATTTCCATCTTCTCGGCCAGAATGCTGGCGTCGGGCTCGAAGCCGAACTCCTGCAAGTGCTGACGGCTCAGGCGGTTCATCTTGTTGATGGTCTCGATCATGTGCACCGGGATACGGATGGTGCGCGCCTGGTCGGCAATGCTTCGGGTGATCGCCTGGCGAATCCACCACGTTGCATAGGTCGAGAATTTGTAGCCCCGGCGGTATTCAAACTTGTCCACGGCTTTCATCAGGCCGATGTTGCCTTCCTGGATCAGATCGAGGAATTGCAGGCCGCGGTTGGTGTACTTTTTCGCAATCGAGATCACCAGGCGCAGGTTGGCCTCGATCATTTCCTTCTTCGCATCACGCGAGTTGGACTCGCCTTCGTTCATGCGCTTGTTGATGTCCTTGAGGTGCGCCAGCGGCACCACCACGCGAGCCTGCAACTCGCCCAGCTTGGTCTGCAATTCCTGGATCGGCGGAATGTTACGCGCCATCACGACCGACCACGGCTTGTTGGCTGCAACCTGTTTCTCAACCCACTTCAGGTTCAGCAGGTTGGGCGGGAAGTCCTTGATGAAGGTTTCCTGCGGCATGCCGCATTTTTCGACGATGATGCGGCGCAGTTCGCGCTCTTTCTTGCGCACGTCCAGCACCTGGCCGCGCAGCAGGTCACACAGCTTTTCAATCGTCTTGGCGGTGAAGCGCACGGTCATCAGCTCGTCGCTGAGTGCTTTCTGGTTCTTGGTGTACGTGGGCGTGCCGTAGCCTTCCTTGTCGTAGGTCTTGTGAACCTTCTCGAACAGCAGGGCGATTTTGTCGAAGCGGCTGAGCGCTTCTTTTTTCAGTTCTTCAAGCTTCTTCGTCAGCGCTTTGGAGCCACCCTTGCCGTCGTCATCGTCTTCTTCATCAAACTCGTCGAAGTCTTCCTCGGCCACATAGTCGTCGGCCTCGTTCGGGTTCGAGAAACCATCAACCACAGTGGAAATGACGATCTTGCCTTCGCGAATTTCTTCCCCCAGACGCATGATTTCTGCAATCGTCGCCGGGCTTTCCGAAATGGCTTCCATCATCTTCATCAAGCCGCCCTCGATGCGCTTGGCGATCTCGATTTCGCCTTCGCGCGTCAGCAACTCGACCGTGCCCATCTCGCGCATGTACATGCGGACCGGGTCGGTGGTGCGGCCGAATTCGCTGTCAACGGTGGACAGTGCGGCTTCGGCTTCTTCTTCGGCTTCTTCTTCGGTCGCTACCGTCGGGCCGGTGTTGTTCAGCAGCAGGGTCTCGGCGTCGGGTGCCTGCTCGTACACGGCCACGCCCATGTCGTTGAGCATGTTGACAACGACTTCGAGCGTCTCGGCATCGACCAGCTTGTCGGGCAGGTGGTCGGAAATCTCGCCGTGGGTGAGATAGCCGCGCGTCTTGCCCAGCTTGATCAGCGTCTTCAGGCGCAGGCGGCGCTTGAGCATGTCTTCTTCGCTCAGCACGGTTTCATCCAGACCGAACTCTTTCATCAAGGCGCGCTCTTTGGCCTTGCTGATCTTCATGCGCAGTGGCTTGACCTTTTCGGTGGTCTCCACCACCGGTTCGCCGACCAGATCGTCTTCGATGTCGGACATGTCCAGGTCGTCGCCCGATTTCGGCTCAGCAGCTTTCGGTTTGCGGCCACGCTTGGCACCGGTTGCTGCGGGCGCGCCTTCGGCGGCCGGGTTTTTCGGTGGACGGCCGGGTTTCTTTTTTTCCACGACGCTGGCGGATGCGCTGGAAGCTGCAACAGGCTTTGCAGGGGGGCTGGTTTTGGTAGGCACGGAGAGGACTTTCTTCAGGGGAACATCAGGTTTTGCGGATTTCGCAGCTTTTGGCGGCGTTTTGCTGACCGACGCAGGTTGGACACGGGCTGATGGGGCTTTAACGGATATGGCGGGCTTTACGGGTTTTTCAACCTTGGCGGTTGACGGCAGGGGCTTGGCGCCGGGTTTGCCGGCGGACTTGGAAACTGGTTTGGCATCTGCCCGGGCTACTGGTTTGACAGGCGATTTCACAGCGGGCCGGGCTGCTGCTTTGCTTTGTGCGGCTTGCGGCCTGATGGACTTGTGCGGTGTATCGGGCTTGTCGAGTTTCAAAGTGAGCACGGGACCTCCAGAATTCGGACATTGAAGTGTTTATTGAAGACGTTTCAACCA
>NCGI01000256.1 GCA_002256925.1 Polaromonas sp. 28-63-22 | reverse complement strand
AAATCAACCGTCGCGCCGGCGCTCGTCCACTGCCGGGCGATCCAGTCGCGCCCCGGTGCGGCAGCACTGTCGGTGGCCTCGCCATGCGGGCCGGCAAGACTTTGCCCGCGCACGATCAGCACGCGGCTGCCGCGCCAGTCGCGCCCACCCGCCGCCTGCCACAAGGCCTGCGAATCAAACTGCTGCGCATCGGCTGCAGGCCCGTCGATCTGCGTGGCTGGCACGCCGGCGGCCCGCAACGCCGCGGCGGTGCCCGGGCCTGGCGCCATGAAACGCAAACCCGCAGGCAGCACCGGGGGCGCTTCGGTCGTTTCAGTCGCTATAGTCTTGATAGCTGCTTGCGCAGGATTTACCTGGGCTGCAGACCTATTTTGCTTAAAAAAATAGTGCACGGCGTTGCCGCTGACGAACAGGCAGGCCGCGTAGGTGGCCAGACTTTGCCAGGCCTGCTGCAGGGCCTGAACGTCGGCCGGACTGGCGGCGGGGCCGATCTCGATCAGCGGCAAGGCTTCGGCGGCAAAGCCAGCGCGCTGCAGCTGCTCGACCCACTGCCGGGACTCCCGTTCGGGCCGGGTCACGATGACGCGGACGCCGCCCATGCCGGCCCGGCCCGTCACGACGCCGGCGTGACGGCCGTGGGGGCCGCCCACACCGCACCCCGGGCACGCAATTGCGCCGCCACGGCCTCGCCCAGGGCCTCCGCGTCGCTGAAGTTGCGCACCACGGCCGTTTGCTCCGCGTACACCAGCGGCGCCAGCGGCAAACCCGGCGCGGACTCGGCCGAGGCCGGGTCGCCCCAGGCAGCACGCAGCCGCATCGCCTGACCGTCTGCGTGCGGCGCGGCGGTGGTGAAAGACGCCAGCGGCATCGAGCAACTGCCGCCCATGGCACGAGACACCGTGCGTTCGGCCGTCACGGCGAGCCAGGTCGGCTGGTCAGCCAGCGTGGCCAGCGCCTGCAGCAAGTCGGTGCGATCGGACCGCACCTCAATGCCCAGCGCACCCTGCCCTGCGGCTGGCAGCATGTCGTCGGGCTCAAAAGCGCTGCGCATGCGCGCGCTCAAACCGAGGCGCGTCAGGCCGGCGGCGGCCAGCACGATGGCGTCGTAGTCGCCGGCATCGAGCTTGCGCAGGCGGGTGTCCAGATTGCCGCGCAGCGGCGCGATGTGCAGGTCGGGCCGCAGGGCCTTCAGCAGCACCAGGCGGCGCAGGCTGGAGGTTCCCACTACCGCGCCGGGCGGCAGGGCCGCCAGTGAATCGAAATGGTTGGAGACGAAAGCATCGCGCGGGTCCTCGCGCTCGAGCACGCAGGCCAGTGAAAAACCTTCCGGCAGATCCATCGGCACGTCTTTCAGCGAATGCACCGCAATGTCGGCCCGGCCTTCGCTGAGCGCCACTTCAAGCTCCTTGACAAACAGGCCCTTGCCGCCGACCTTGCTCAGCGAGCGGTCCAGAATCTGGTCGCCCTGCGTGGTCATGCCGAGCAGTTCGACCTGCCAGCCCAGACGGCTCTGCAACAGCGCCTGGACATGCCCGGCCTGCCACATCGCCAGACGGCTTTCGCGCGTGGCGATGACGACCTTCAGCGCCGGCAAGCCCGCCCGGTCCAGGGCAACCGACGCGCCAGAAGTTGCCGCCGGGGCCGTTGTAGATGCTTCAGACACTCGTAACCTGCTTGTAATCGGTGGGGGGAGGTGAATGCTAGCATGCAGAGCAAGCCCGCACGGGCTGCGGCACAGGGCAAATCCGGGCTGCCAGCACGCGGCACAGGGCCAGCCGGCAAGCCACAACACAAGGTCCACATGGTTACTTCCAGACGCGTCAGTCCACCCGGCCCAAAGCAGGGCGACGGCGCTGCGGCCAAGGCAGTTGCCGGCCTGCGAGCCCGCGACAACGAACGGCCACTGATCGAGGATATCCGTCTGCTGGGGCGCTTGCTGGGCGATGTGATTCGCGAGCAGGATGGCGTCGCCGCGTATGAATTGGTCGAGCAGGTGCGCAAACTGTCGGTGGCTTTTCGCCGCGATGCAGATCATGACGCCGACAAGGCGCTTAAAAAGCTGCTCAAGGGTCTGTCGGCCGACCAGACGGTCAGCGTGATACGCGCCTTCACCTACTTCAGCCACCTGGCCAATCTGGCCGAAGACCGCCACCACATCCGTCGCCGCGCCGTTCACGAGCGCGCCGGCGACAGCCAGGAAGGCAGCATCGACGTCGCCCTGGCCCGGCTGCGCTGGGCCGGCATCGCGCCCAAAACCATCGCCAGCACGCTGGCGCGCAGCTTTGTATCGCCGGTGCTCACGGCGCATCCGACCGAGGTGCAGCGCAAAAGCATTCTGGATGCCGAGCGCGACATCGCCCAGCTGCTGACGGCGCGCGACGAGCTCAAGGCGCTGGCCTGGGCGATCCACGCCGCAAGCCCCGCCCGGGTCGCCAAAGACGCACTGAGCCCGCGCGAAATGGCCAGCAACGAGGCGCAGCTTCGCGCGCGGGTCATGCAGCTGTGGCAGACCCGCCTGCTGCGGTTCTCGAAACTCACGGTGACCGACGAAATCGAAAACGCGCTGAGTTACTACGAAGCGACCTTCCTGCGCGAAATTCCCAAGCTTTACGCCAACCTCGAACGCGAACTCGGCAACCACCCGGTGCACAGCTTTCTGCGCATGGGGCAATGGATAGGCGGTGACCGCGACGGCAATCCGAATGTCAGCGCCGAGACGCTCCACTACGCCCTCAAGCGTCAGGCTGAAGTGGCGCTGCGCCACCACCTGACCGAGGTTCATTTCCTGGGTGGCGAGCTGTCGCTGTCGGCGATGCTGGTGGACGTCAGCGCCGACATGCGCGCGCTGGCCGAGAGCTCCCCCGACACCAGCGAACACCGCAAGGACGAGCCTTATCGCCGCGCGCTGACCGGCATCTACGCGCGCCTGGCCGCAACCCTCAAGGACCTGACCGGCGGCGATGCCGCGCGCCATGCGGTGGCACCGCAAAACCCCTACGCGCGCGCCGAGGATTTTCTGGCCGATCTGCGCACCATCGAACACTCGCTGCTGACCCACCACGGCCAGGCGCTGGTCGCGCAGCGTCTCCACCCGCTGATTCGCGCCGTCGAGGTGTTCGGCTTTCATCTGGCGACCCTCGACCTGCGGCAAAGCTCGGACAAGCACGAAGCGGTGGTGGCAGAACTTCTGGCCAC
>NCGI01000255.1 GCA_002256925.1 Polaromonas sp. 28-63-22 | reverse complement strand
CTGACCAAAGTGCCTTGTTTGAAGATCACCGATGCGGCTGGTCAGAGTCAGTGGTTGTATGACTCGGAGAAGATTGTTGGGTATTTGCGGGGGCGGTTTGCGGGTGCCAGTTAAATTGGTAAGAGTTGCAGCCGACCCTTGCTGGCCGCTCGCAATTCGGGAAAGCGGCCAGTCGTCGCCAATTGCCCTAGCCCGGTTTCGTGCATCCAACCACGATGGTTCTGCCAACTAAAACGTCAAAAGTGTTCATCTGCCGAACAAATTGTTCATTGTGGCTATCAATGGTTTTGTAGCGAGATTTTTCTTTGCGGATTGTCAGAGTAGAAAATAGCTTGATCGGCAGGTAAAGAAAAACAAGCCAAAAGATCGACGTACTCTGCGGTTTATCGATGGATACGCTGATATCTTTGAACCCGGCGTCCAAAAGGGAATGCGTCAAATAGAACGAGGAAACCGGGTTGATGTGTCCACCAGCAGAGTGAAGATCGCTTTCCAGTATGTGCAGCGGTCCAAAAAGATTATAAAAACCAAAAATCAGATATCTGACTCTTGATTTCAGGTTCAAAATATTTGGCGTGCTGATGACCAGGGTGCCATGAGGCTCCAATACCCTGTACATCTCGCGTATGGCTTTTCTGTAATGTTCGAGATGTTCAATGACTTCGGTGCAAGTCACCAAGTCAAAGGACGTGTCTTGAAACGGCAAAGCTTCTTCATTGAGATTGGCCACGTTGACTTCAACGTCACTCAACTGCATTAAGCCGCTGGTGTAGTCACAGGCCCTTGAATGCGAGACCAAACCCTTCTCGCGCAGCAGCGTTATTAAGTCTCCATGCCCGGAGCCAATGTCCAAGTGTCTTATCGATTTGCTGCTTGCTGCTTGCTGCTTGCTGCTTGCCATTTCGGCTGCCGCAATTAGGATGCGCGAGGTACTTAAACCCATGTATTTTCCTTAAGCGAATTCATGTGTGAAGTTTAACCAGTTGCTTGCTGTGGTCACGCTGCTGAAATCAATCCGCAGCCAACATCCTGGCCGCCCAAGGTGGCAGCGCGCTTGCCAGTAAAAACGTTTGTTCCCCCTCACACATAGCCACCAGCAAATGCGCCCCCTGTTCCACCTCGGCCGCGTCATAAACAAACGTCAGATCAGCCAGCCGCACGGCCTTCTTCAAATTGGCCATCGTGCGCGGATAGCGCTCCAGAATGCGCTGGGCCGGCACGTTATGCCCGCCCTCGCGCACGCGCTGGCTCACGCGGGCGAGCAGGCGTTGCGGGTCGTCGAGTGAGACGATGTAGAGCACGACGTCAAAGCCCATCGCCTGGGCTTGCGTGATCAGCGCCAGTTTGGATTCGTGCGAGAAAACGGTTTCGCTGACAAAACCGACCTTCGCATGGAGCAGCGTTTCACGCCGGCTGTCGGCCCAGTCGCGTGCGGCTTCCGAGCGTTTTTGCGGATCGGTGATGTGCTGCAGATGACTCTGCTCGTACAGATCGGCGTTGACGAATTCGAGCTGGCTGCTGATGCTGGCGCTTGAAACCAGCGCGCGGTAGAGCGTTGATTTGCCAGCACCGTTGGGGCCGGCCAGCAGATGAAAAATCGGCTTGGCGGCGCTCAAGCGGCTTTCCGCCGTTCAGCCTTCTGGCGATTGTCTGCAACGATGCTGCGGATGTGGGCTTGCAGGCTGCCGTCAGCATTAGCGGCGAGCATGCGGCGCTTCACGGCTTCAAGCGACTCGGAAACAACGGGCGAAGAGTCGCTCGGTGCGGCTTCCAGCTTCATGCGCGCCTCGCGAGCTTCACGGGCGGCGGCTTCATAACGCTCAATCGCATCCCGCGCCTCCTGCACTGTCAAACCCGAATGCTCGACCACGCGGCCCAGGGTGACCCAGTATTCGATCTGCCCGGCCGCCGAGCGGCGCAGGGGCTGGGCGGCGTCGCGTGCTTGCTGCACGAGGGATTCAGGCAATTTGACGGAGGCAAAGCTTTTGGCTGCGGTCATGATGTAGCTCCTTTATGGCGCATTTTGCGCCATAAAGCGCCTGAAGGGCAATGGCGGCGGAAAAACCCTTTGGCTGAAGGAAAACCGGGGTGAGGGGCTTTTTTCCTGCCTTTTTGAGCATTCAATCAGCCTCCAGCCCAGTACTCACCTGCGCCAGCAGCTATGTTATTCATAGCGATTCGAAGGATGCGCGGGGCCAGCGGCTCCGGTCCCGATACCCGGGCGCGGGCAAACAGACCGGGCCAAATCCCCTTGCTGGCTGACTTATTGCTTGCCCCACGGCATGGCCTCCAACATTCACGCGCTCGCCGCTGCCGGCAAACCTGCCGCCGACCCGCAGTGGCGGGCGCAGGAACTGCTGCTGATGAGCGAGGTGATGCGTCTGGTCGGCAAAAGCCTGGCGCCCGAGGTGGTGCTGCGCGAGATGCTGCATTTGATGTCGGAGCTGCTGGGGCTGAACCGGGGCCGGGTGGTGCTGGCTGATTTTGTCGGCGATATTGCGCTGGAAGGGCTGGCCGAGCGCAAGCCGGCGGGCCGCGCAACACAGCCCTGGGCGCCGGCGTCTGCGATTCGCTATGCCTACGGACTGACGCACACCGAGATGGCGCGCGGCCGCTATGGCGCGGGCGAAGGCATCACGGGCCGGGTGCTGGCCACGGCGCAGCCGATCATCGTGCAGGACATCGATGCCGAGTCGCAATTCCTTTGCCGCGCCGTGGAACGTGCGCAGTTGCCGCCCGACATCGTCGCCTTCATCGCGCTGCCGATCGAAGTCAGCGGGGCGATGGGCCGCGAAGTCATCGGCGTGCTGGCCTGCCACCGCATTCGCCGCCGCGACCGGCAACTGGCCGACGATGTGGCGATCCTGAAAATCCTGGCGACGCTGGCCGGCCAGCTGCTGCAATTGCAGGCGCTGGTGCTTGAGAAAACGCGGGCGTTGCAGGCGAAAAACCAGCTTCTCACCCGCGCGCTGGAAACCGCCGCGGCACGCTACGGCAGTCGAGCCAGCGCCGCGACCAGCCTTTCATCAAGGTCAACTGCGCGGCGATTCCCGACTCGCTGTTTGAATCCGAGCTCTTCGGCTACGAGCGCGGCGCGTTCACGGGCGCGCAGACGGCGCGCGCCGGCTGGTTCGAGCAGGCCGACCGGGGCACGATTTTTCTCGACGAGATCGGCGAAATGCCGCTGGCGATGCAGACCAAGCTGCTACGCACCTTGCAGGAAGGCACCACCCTTCGACTGGGCGGCAAGCGCGAAGTGAAGGTGGCGGTGCGCGTGGTGGCCGCCACCCACCGCGACCTGGCGCACGACGTGCAGGCCGGCACGTTCCGGCGCGATTTGTTTTACCGGCTCAACGTGATCCCGATCCGGCTGCCTTCGCTGCGCGAGCGGCCGCAGGATATCCGGCCGCTCGCGCTTCATTTTCTGAGCCGCTTCAACCAGGCCAACCAGCGCAACGTGAGCCTGTCGCTCGAGGCCCTGGCGCGGCTGGAGAACCACCCATGGCCAGGCAATATCCGCGAGCTGGGCAACGTCATCGAGCGGCTGGTGCTGCTGAGCGACAGCGCGATGGTGCCGGCCCGCGAGCTGGAGCGCTTTTTGCCAGCGGCCTTGCAGGGCCCGGACACCGACCGGCCGGCCGCGGCAGTCAGCGCTGGCACCCAGGCGCCCGCGCCCGTGGTGCGCGACTACCAGGGCGCGCAATCGCACTCGGCCGCGCAGTTGCAGCAGGCGCTGGCGCTGCACGGTGGCAACCAGTCGCGCGCGGCGCAGGCGCTCGGCCTGACGGTGCGGCAGTTCAGCTACCGGCTGCAAAAGCTGCGGCTTCACAATGTCAACAATGTGTAGACATTGTGTCGGGCCGGCCTGCACGGCGAATCTGGCTCGCTATGCTTTTAATAGCTGTTAGCGCATGTGTTACCTGGGCTGCAGGCCTTTTTTACTTGAATAAGGGGCTGCCGTAACACTGGCACGATGGTTGCAATAACTCCTGCGGCGGCATGTGCCGTGACATCCTCTGGAGCTATTCATGATCACCAGCGTTCTAGTTTCCCCCGAAGAACTTTCCAGCATGATGGGCGCCGAGCCGGTGGTCATCATCGACACCCGCGACACCGACACCTATGCTGCCGGCCACCTGCCCGGCGCAGTCAACATGCGCGAGATTTTTACCTTTCTGGCCACCTCGACCGCTGAAGGCTTGAGCGCGTTGAAGTCAACGTTCCAGGAACACTTCGGCGCGGCCGGTTTGTCGGGCGCAGAGACCGCCGTGTTTTACGAAGACGCACTCAACAGCGGCTACGGCCAGTCGTGCCGGGGCTACTACCTGCTGACCTGGCTTGGCTATCCCCGGATCAAGGTACTCAACGGCGGCTACTCGGCCTGGAAGGCGAAGGGCTTGCCGGTCAGCACCGACGTTGCCACGCCCACCGCCGCGACCTTCCCCGCCGACCTGCCGGGCGCCGACGTGATGCTGACCAAAGACGATGTTGCCGCCGCCCTGCACACCGACGTCAAGCTGCTCGACGTGC
>NCGI01000024.1 GCA_002256925.1 Polaromonas sp. 28-63-22 | reverse complement strand
GGCGTTGTTTTTGCCGCCATGCCCCTGATGCGCAGCGTGCGCCAGCCCGATGGCAGCCAGCGCAGCGAAGCCGTGCCACTGGCCGACTACCGGGCGCTGCGCTGGAACGTGGGCACGCTGGCCGCCGGCCGCAGTGCCGTCGTCAGTTTGCGCGTCCGTATTGATGCCCCCGCCACCGCTGCGCCGGCTGCCAAGTCTGCGTCCAAGCCCTGAAGTTCCCTTTTCGCCCTGATTGTGGTGAGGCGCCGTGCAACCGGCGGCGTCACACCCTGTTGTTCCCTCGTTCTGAAGTTTGTTTTGATTGTTTTGAGTTCACCGTTGTTTAAGAAGACTGGAGAAAAACCCGCCATGTACGCCATGCCCACGCATCCGCAGCCTTCAAGGCTGCAAAGCTTGTTTACCCACTGGATCGTGGGCCTGTTTGTCGCGCTGGCGCTGGCTTTGGCCGGCCTGGCCGCCCATGCCGCGCCACCGCCGGCCGGCACGTCCATCAGCAACCAGGCGTCAGCCAGCTACTCGGACGCCTCGGGCGTGACGCGTACGGTGACGTCGAACGTGGTGCAAACCACGGTGCAGCAGGTCGCCAGCCTGACACTGGTGCAAAACGGCGCGCAAAACGCCACGCCAGGCAGTCTCGTGTACTACCCGCACACCCTGACCAACACCGGTAACGGCGGCGACACCTTCAATCTGTTGACCAGCAACACCGGTGCGTTCAGCATGACCGGCGTGCAGATCTTCGCCGACAACGGCAGCGGTCAGCCGACCGGCCCGGCCATCACGTCCACCGGCCCGCTGGCATCGAACGCTGCGTTCAAGTTCATCGTGGTTGGCACTTTGCCCAACACGGCGACGGCGGGGCAAACCAACGCCATCACGGTCACGGCAAACAGCGTTTTCGACGGCACCAAAACCGCCTCCAACACCGACACCACCACGGTCACCAACAACGCCGTCGTGACGCTGACCAAGGCCGTCAGCGCCACCAGCGGTGCGCCCGGCTCCGGTCCGTACACCTACAGCCTGACCTACACCAACACCGGTAACAGCAATGCCACGTCGGTGCTCATCAGCGACGTGATTCCTGCCGGCATGACCTATGTGGCCAATTCCGGCCGCTGGAGCGTGACGGGTGCGACCGCACTGAGCGACACCGGTGCCACCAGTGGCTCCGCGCCGAACACGCTGACGTCGCAATACACCGCAGCCGGCACGACCTTTGCCATCACGCTGGCCCAGGTTGCCCCCGGCCAGTCGGGCGTTATCAGCTTCAATGTGAATGTCGGTGCGGCAACCGCGCCAGGCCTGATCAACAACACGGCTACCGAGTCCTACAACAACGGCGCAACCACCGTGACCGGTTCGTCGAACACCGTGCCCTTCACCGTCACGCAGACCGCCTCCGTCACGATGACCGGCCAGACCGTGGCGGGCCCCGCCGCGCCAGGCTCGACGGTGAGCTTCACCAATGCCTTGACCAACACCGGCAACGGCATCGACACCTTCAACATCACGTTGAGTGCCGGCGACTACCCTGCCGGAACCACCTTCCAGCTGTTCAAGTCCGATGGCGTGACGCCGCTGGTCGATACCAACAGCGACGGCAAGCCCGACACCGGCCCGCTGGCTGCAGGCGCGACCTACAACGTGATCCTCAAGGCGACTCTGCCGCCGAACGCGCCGACGAAGGCAACGCCGTCGAGCGTGAGCAAAACGGCAACCTCGGTGTTTGACCCCACCAAGTCGGTCACGACCACCGATACCCTGAATGCCATCGCGGGCGCCACGGCTGACATCACCAACAACGCGCCGGCTGGCCCTGGCTTCGGTCCAGGCCCGGAAGGTGCGGCGGTGGTCACCAACACGACCGGCCCGGGAACGACGACCACCTTCACGCTGTTTGCCAACAACACCGGCCCATCGCCTGACAGCTACAACCTGGGTGCCAGCACGGTATCCAGCTTTGCCAGCCAGACCCTGCCCGCAGGCTGGACCGTGACCTTCAAGGCCGATGGCGGCGCAGGCAACTGCTCGACCACCGGTGCGACCATCACCAACACCGGCTCGGTGGCAGCCGGCGGTTCCACCGCAGTTTGCGCGGTGGTCACCGTGCCGCCAGGTTATGCGGCTGGCACGTCGGATCTGTACTTCCGGATCCTGTCGCCGACCTCCGGTGCGACCGATACCGTGCATGACGCGGTGACGGTGAGCGCGGTGCGTTCGATCAGCATCACGCCCAATGGTGCAGGCCAGACCTACCCAGGCGGCTCGTTCGTGTACAGCCACACGCTGACCAACAACGGCAACGTGCTGGAAGGCAATGGCACCGTGAGCACGATCGCTGCCGCCACGGCCAACAACCAGGCTGGCTTCACCTCCACGCTTTACTACGACGCCAACAACAATGGCGTGCTTGACGCGACAGACCCGATCATCACCGGCAACCTGAATGCCGTGGCTGGTCTGGCTGCGGGTCTGGCGCCCGGCCAGTCCATCACGGTGTTCGACAACGTGATCGCACCGAGTGGTGCGGTGGCCGGCGCCGTGAACGCCACGACCATCACGTTGACCACCACCAACGGCAGCTACACCACCACGGTGCCTGCGCCGGCAGTGGCGACGGACAGCACGACCGTGATTGCCGGTAACCTGACGCTGAACAAAGCGCAGGCACTGGATACAACCTGCGCGGGTGCCACCGGCGCGACGGTTTACACCCCCGGCAACCTGAGTGCCAAACCAGGCGAATGCGTGCTCTATCAGATCACCGTGACCAACGTCGGCTCGGCCAATGCCACCGCCGTGGTGGTGTCTGACGCCACGCCGACCTACACAACGCTCAGCAGCGCACCAGCGACCACGGTCGGAACCATCGCTGCCGGCGCGCCGGCCGTCGGTGGCGCCGGTACGGTCAGCGCCAACGTCGGCACTCTGACACCGGGCCAGGCCGCCGTGCTGACCTTCGGCGTCAGGATCACCCCATAGCGGGCGGTTGACGATCTGGCGGGGGAGAGGCGCAAGCCTCTCCCCCGCTTTTCAAAAGTGACTCAGGCCTGCGGGTCATTTTTGAAAAGCAGTTCTCCGGCAACCTAAACGACCCCCTTCGCCCACGCTCCATTTCACCCCATGCTTTCCCACCTGCTGCGCAAGCTGCTGCCCGCCTGTCTGCTGCTGCTCTTCTGGATAGTGGTACGGGCAGCGCCTGCGCCCGCAGCCACGGTGATCAGCAACACGGCGACCGGAACGTTCATCGATTCCGCCAGTGGTCTGTCGGTTCGGCTGAATTCCAACACGGTCAACACCACCGTGACGGCGCTGGAAGCGCTCACGCTGACGGCCAGCCAGAACCTGCTGATCGCCACCGGTGCGCCCTTCACCATCAGTCACACGCTGACCAATACCGGCAACATTGCCACCAGTTATCTGATCACGGCGAGCGTGCTGCCGGGCGGTGGGTTCGTGCCCGTCAACCTCCAGGTGGTGCTGGATGTGAATGCCAACGGACGCGCTGATCCCGGCGAGCCGGTCATCGCCACAGGCGGCGTGGTGTCGCTGGCACCCGGGCTCAGTGCCAACCTGCTGATCACCGGGCAGGCGCCTGCGGGTGCCGTGCCAGGGCAAACGGCGCAAATTGTGCTGGGGGCGGTAAGTCAGTTGCAGGGTGCACGGGCCAGCAACACCGACAGTCTGAATTTGACGAACGGCGCGGCGGTGCAGGTTTCTCTGGCCGCGTCTTCGGCGTCGGCAACACCTGGCGTCGCGGTGGGCTGGAATGCGGTTGCCGTCAACAACGGCAATGCGGCTGCCGGCCCGACGGCCATCAGCGTGAACGGCGCACCGGCAACGCTTTTTGTGCTGCGTGTTCCGGTGCCGGCCAATACGATCTTTGTGTCGGCGCAGGCTTCAAGCAATGTCGGCGCGCAGACCCTCTACCACCTGTTGGGTTCCCCTGCCAACAACTACGTGACGGTCGTGCCACCGGGTGCGGTGGTGGATGCTGTGGCCTGGGGCGTCGCCAGCCTTCCGCAGGCCGGTGCGCTGCAGGGGCAGTTCACCACGCTGGTCAATACCAACGCCGCCGGCGTCATTTCGGGTACAGCGTTTGCCGACTGGACTCAGCAAAGCGCGCCGCTGGTGACGGACAGCAATACCATTTTGCTGGCGCTTCCTGGGCGGCCCGTCAGTATTCGCTTTTACCCCACGAGTGGTTACACCACGCCGAACGATCAGGGCACGCTCGGCCGCCCGCTGTTTGTTCAGGCTGATGCGGCTGTCTGCAATGCCGACCCTATCCAGGCGACTACCGTACCGATTACGCTGGTGAGCCAGCTTACGGGCGACACCGAGACTTTCACGGCCGTTGAAACGGGGCCCAACACGGGTTTGTTTCGTATCCTGCCCAACGTCCCGACAGCCAATGCGGCCACGCAGGTCGTGGCGTCGGGGAACGGCGTACTCGAACTGCTGCGCAATGATTCCGTCACCGCGACCATCACCAACTGTGGTGGGGTCACCGCAACGGCAACCACCACGTTGCTGATTGATCCGGTGGGGGTGGTTTACGACAGCCGAACCAACCAGCCGGTGGCCGGGGCTACGGTGCAGCTCATCGACGTGACGGGGGCTGGCAACGGGGGCAATGCCGGCGGTCCGGCGGTGGTGTTTCTGGGCGACGGCATCACGGCTGCGCCGAGCCAGGTCGTGACCGGGACCGATGGCAGCTACGCATTTCCGTTGGTGAGCCCCAGCACCTACAAGCTGGTTGTCACCACGCCGGCCGGCTACACCTTCGCCTCCACGCTGCCGCCCGCGCTGCAGCCGGCTGGCCGGTTCATTGACGCGCAGGGTTCTTTCGGTGGTAATTTCGTGGTCGGCGCTGCCGTCCGCACCCCAATTCGTATCGATGTTCCGCTGGATGCAAGCACAACCGGCAGCCTGTTCGTCCAGAAGACCGCCAACAAGACCACCGCAGAACTGGGTGACTTCGTTGACTATTCAGTTCGCTTCAACAATGTCGGCCCTGCAGCGCTGCCGTCAGTGGTGCTCGGCGACACCTTGCCGGCGGGTTTTGCCTATGTCCGTGGCACCGCACGCCTCAATGGCACTGTGCTGCCCGACCCGACGGGCGGCGCGGGACCAAGCCTTCAGTTTGTCATCGGCAGCATCGCAGCAAGCGCGCAGCCGACGCTGACTTATCGCGTCCGCGTGGGCGCGGGCAGCCTCGGCGGCACGGGCATCAACACCGCGCAGGCCGCCAGCGCCACTGTGCAATCGAACCTCTCCAGTGTCCGGGTGCAGGTGGTAGGCGGCGTGTTCAGCAGCAAGGCCTACATCATCGGCAAGGTGTTTGCTGACTGCCGCCGCGACGGAGTTCAGGATGCAGGCGACCCCGGCATTGCGGGCGTGCGTATCTTCCTTGAAGACGGCACCTACGCGGTCACCGACGAAGAGGGCAAGTACAGCTTCTATGGCCTCACGCCGCGCACCCATGTGGTCAAGATCGACAACACCACGCTGCCGGCTGGCGTCAAGCTGCAGGTGCTGAACAACCGTAACGCGTTTGACGCAGGCAGCCGATTTGCCGACCTGACCAGCGGCGAACTGCACAAGGCTGACTTTGCGGTCGCCGACTGCACGCCAGCGCTGCGCGAGCAAATCGAAGCGCGCCGCAAGGCGTTGGTCAATCCGGCAGAAATTTTGCAGGCGGCGGGCAACCTGCTGTCATCGAACAGGGCCGCCGGGGTGGTGGACACGCGTACCCTGCCTGCCAGTGGCGTGCTCGGCTTGCCGGGCGCGTTGCGCGGCAACGGCACCAGCAATGGCACCGCGCCACTGCAGGGTCTGCCCGGCGCGCCGCTGGTGCCCGGCATGCTGGGCGCCCCGGGTGCGTTGGCGCCGTCGGTGCCGTTGACGCTGCCGGCGGGCAATCTGGGTGCTGTGGGCGATCCTGGCGGGCCTTTTGCGCCGTACGCCCAAGGCTTGCCGAGGCCTGTCTTCACCCCGTCCGCTGATGTTACCGAGCCTGCCTCTGCGCCAGTGATTGCTGCGGAAGTACCCGGCCGGCCGCTGGAAGAACTGCTCCCCGAACTCACCCCCGAAGCGGGCTTTGTCGGATTGCAGAACGATCAGGTGTTGCCCGCCAGTCAGATCCGCGTGCAGCTCAAGGGTCCGCTGGGTGCCACGTTTGAACTGCGTGTCAATGGCGAGCCGGTGGCTGCCAGTCAGGTCGGTAAAAAGAGCAGCCTTGAAAAGAACGCCGTTGTCGCCTGGGAATACATCGGCGTTGACCTGAAGCCGGGGCGCAACACACTGGCCATGCGCGCGCTCGACAGCTTCGGCAATGCGCGCGGTACCGCGCAAATCAGCGTCCTGGCGCCTGGTCCGCTGGCGGCGCTGGTGATCCAGGCGCCGAAGCAGCCGATTGCTGACGGTGCCACGGCGATTGCAGTCAATGTTTCCCTGCGCGATGCCGAGGGCTTGCCGGTTACACCGCGCACGCAGATCACCTTGCAGGCCAGCCTGGGCCAATGGCAGACGCCGGACCTGGACCCACGGCAGGCAGGAACCCAGGTTTTTGTGGAGGGCGGCAGTGGCCGTTTCCTGCTGTTGCCTCCGGCCCAACCCGGCAAGGTCGAAATCACAGCGGCCAGCGGCGCCGTCAAAACCGGCGTCAGTGTGGAGTTCATGCCCAACCTACGGCCGATGATTGCGGCCGGTATCGTCGAAGGCACGATCAATCTGCGCAACCTCAATCCCCAAGCGTTGCAACCGGCGCAAAGCGGCGACGTGTTCGAACGCCAGATTCAGACGGCATCCCGCAGTTTCAACGGCGGCAAGGGCGAGGTGGCCGCACGCACCGCGCTGTTTCTCAAGGGCAAGGTGCTCGGTTCGACGCTGCTGACGCTGGGCTACGACTCCGACAAGCCATCCGACACGGCCTTGTTCCGCGATATCCAGCCGAACCAGTTTTACCCGGTCTATGGTGACTCGTCGGCGCGTGGCTTCGACGCGCAGTCGACCGGCCGGCTCTATGTGATGCTGCAAAACGGCAGCAACTACGCGCTGCTCGGAGACTATTCCACGCAGACCGACAACCCGGCGCGGCAGCTGTCGCAATATTCGCGTGCGCTCAACGGTGTCAAAAGCCGCTGGCAGGAGGGCCCCGTGACGCTCGAAGGCTTTGCCAGCCGTACCTCAACCACCCAGATCGTGCAGGAGTTTCGCGCCAATGGCACGTCCGGCCCGTTCCGGTTGAACATCAACGGCGTGGTGAACAGCCAGCAGATTGATGTCATCACGCGCAGCCGCAACCAGCCGTCGGTCATCATCAGCGACACGCCCTTGGCGCGCTTTACCGACTATGAAATCGAGCCATACACTGGCCTGTTGCTGCTCAAGTCGCCCGTGCCCAGTGTGGACGCGGATCTCAACCCGGTGTTCATCCGTATCGCTTACGCCATCGACAACGGCGGGCCCAAGCACACGGTAGCCGGTATCGATGGCCGGGTGCAGGTCACCCCGGCGATCACGCTGGGCGCCAGCGCGCTGCGCGACACGGACCCGGCCAATCGGCAAAGTCTTGACGGCATCAACCTCGCCGCGCGACTGGCCGAAAAAACGGTGATGACGGGCGAAATCGCACGCAGCACCACCGACCTCCAGGGCAGCGGCTCGGGCCAGCGCATCGATGTGCGTCATGAAGGCCAGAGTCTGCAGGCGCGCGCCTGGGGTGTTCATACCGAGGCCGGCTTCTACAACCTCGGCAGCCCGCAGTCGGCTGGGCAGTCTGAATACGGTGCCAAGGCTGGCTACACCGTGGATGCAAAAAACCGCGTCGTCGGTGAAGCCCTGAAAACGTCCAACAGCGTGACGGGTGCCGAGCTAAGCGGCGTGGAGCTCAAGCTGGAGCACAGCCTGCAGGGCAACATGAAGCTGGAAGTCGGCGTGCGCTACCGTAGCGCCAATGCGTATTCGGTGTTGTCGGCGTTGCCGATCCCCGGCAGTTCGGTGCCGGTGGTGCCATCGCAGGCGGGGTTGGCTGCCAATGCGCAGGAAGTCGGCACCACCAGCGCGCGCGTCAATCTCACGGTGCCGGTGCCCAACATTCCCCAGGCCGAGGTTTTTGGTCTGGTCGAATACGCCATTGACGGCAGCGACGGCAAGGAAATTGGCGTAGGCGGCAATTACGCCATCAACCCCACCACCAAGCTCTATGTGCGGCACGACTTCATCAACAGCCTGACAGGCCCTTACACCCTGAGCCCTGCGGTGGCGAAGTACACCACGGTAGCTGGTCTCAATACCGAACTTTCCGACAGTACGCAGCTGTTCAATGAGTACCGTATGGGCGACAGTCTCGACGGCCGCAGCAGCGAGGCTGCCGTGGGTCTGCGGCGGCTGCTGCGAATGGCCAACGGTATTGGCCTGTCGGCCAGCGTGCAGCGCATCAAGCCCATCTCGGGCGCCGTCATTGATGATTCGAGCGCCGTGACGCTGGGCGCGGACTACACGGCTTCGACCAACTGGAAAGCTTCCGGGCAAGTGCAGTGGCAGACCTCGGTCAGCACACGCAGCTGGCTGGTAAGCGCAGCACTGGCCAACAAGCTCGACGAAAACTGGACCGTGCTCAACCGGGGTCTCTACAACACGCAGACCAGCCTGTCTGGCATCGGAGGCGAACGCAAGCTCGTCACCGCCCAGTCCGGCGTTGCCTTCCGGCCTGTGGAAACCAACGTATGGAATGCGCTGGCTCGTGTCGAGTACAAGCAAGACGCCGACAGCACGCTCGGCCTGGGTCTGAACCGCGATGAATCGGCCTGGATAATTTCCAGCCATCTCAGCGTGCAGCCAAGCCGCGCATGGATCATGAGCGGGCGCTATGCCGCCAAGTGGGCCAAAGACCGATCCAGCGGCATCGACAGCAGATCGTTCACGCAACTGGCGGGCGCCCGCTCGACCTGGGATGTGACCGAGCGCTGGGATGTCGGCCTGCAGGGTTACCGCCTATGGGGCGACGGCGCTGCGGAGAACGCCGTCGGCGTCGAGGTGGGCTACCTGGCCTTCAAGAATATGTGGCTGGCAGTGGGCTACAACGTCAAGGGTTTCAGCGCGCCCGATCTGGCCGGTGAGGCTTACACCCGGCGCGGCTTGTATTTGCGCATGCGGTTCAAGTTTGACGAGAACGTATTCGGCGCGACAGACGCGCCGAGCAGCCTGAATGCGAGTGCGGCGGTGCCGCAATGACCTGGCGGACGGCAAAAATGATCTGTCATCCGTTATCCAGGGCGTTCTCCGCTATCGGAACCATGACGGACACTGCGTGCATGATGTGCCCCGTACCTGAATCCTTCCTGTCACGCGCGCAGCGGTGGCTTCTTCGTTCGCTGCTTGTTGCCAGCCTGGTCGGCCTGCCGCTGGCAGCGGGCGCGGTGACCTTCAACTTTACGGGCACCGAGCAAACCTACACCCTGCCAGCCGGGGCCAGCGGGGTCCTAATTCAGGCGGCCGGTGCTGGCGGGGCGGGTGGTGGCGCTGACGCGCAAGGCACGGCTGCAGTTGGCGCTGGTGTGGGCGGCTCAGGCGGCACGGGCGTCACGGCCAGCGGCACCTACCTGACTGTCAGCGGCACGCAGTTGAAAGTTTATGTAGGCGGCGGCGGCACTGGCGGGGTTACGTCAAGCTTCGGCTTTACCTGTGCCAACTCAGCCGGTGCGGCGGGCAGTGCGGGCGGCGTGAACGGCTATGCCGGCGGCCCCGGAGCGTTACCAGGCTGCGGCGGGTATTCGGGCGGCGGCGGTGGCGGTGGCGGGGCCAGTGTGGTCAGCACCTCGGCAGGGACACCTATTTTTGTCGCCGGCGGCGGCGGCGGCGGCCAGGGCGGTTCGTGGGAGTCTTTCGCCGTGGCGCCTTCTACGATCAACCCCCTCGGCACGCAGCCGCCAGGCTCTGCCGGTGCGGTGGGTGTTTCGCCTGGGGCGGGCGATGGCGGTGGCGGCGGTGGCGGCGGCGGCGGCTGCCAGGGCGGCGTGGGCGGCAGTCTTCACAACGACAAATCAGGCACAGCCAACGGCACGGCATCGACCAAAGGCGGTTCGTGCGCTGCTTCAGGGGTGACGGGATTCGCGATCCTCGGCGTGGCGGGCGGCAGTGGCGGGGCCGGCGCCCCGGCCAATCCCGGCGCAACCAGTAACCCGCCCGGCACGTCCGGTGGCAACGGGTCGGTCATCCTGACGCCAGTGTTCCCCACGCTCAACGTCGTGAAAGCGCAGCCCATTCCCGCGCTGACTGCCGGCACCAGCAGCGCTTACACCATCACCGTCAGCAATACCGGTGCCTATCCGGCCAACTCCGCGCGCGTGCTGGACCAGTTGCCTTTCAATGTCAGTTACGTCAGCAGCAGTGGCACGGGATGGGCCTGCACGTCCGCACCCAATGCTAGCGGGACGCTCGTTACCTGCAATTTCACAGGCACCATTGCGGCCACCAATGGCACTTCTGCGCTGCAGCTCACGGTGACACCGACGACCAATGCCAGTGTGACGAATTACGCATCGGTCGATCCGACCGGTGCAGCCAATCCACCGGCACCGACCACGTGTACCGCCGCCAACGCGCCAAGCGCAGGCTGCGCCGCCCCCGTGGTTAGTGGCGTGACGGTGGCCGTTTCGGGCACGGTGTACCGGGACGCCAATCACAACGCTAATTTCGAAGGCGGTGAGACCGGCGTCGGCGGAACCCGCTTTGTCAAGCTGGCGCCGCGAACCGGCTCGACATGTTCGAGCCCCGCCACCGCTTCCGCGTCGGTCAATGCGGCCACTGGTGCGTACAGGTTGCCTGCGGTCGCACAAGGAAACTACTGCCTGATTCTGGACGATAACGCCACGCTTTCCGACATCAGCCCAGCGCTTCCCGCAGGCACCATCGGGACAGAAAACGGGGGCGGCATCATCCAGTTCAGCGTCACGCCCATCGTTCCTTCGCCTCAGGACTTCGGTTTCTACACCGGCTCCCGCTTCAGCGGCGTGGTGTTTGCCGACACCGGCGCGGGCAGCGGCTCTCCCAACAACGGCATCAGGGACGGCACCGAGCCCGGCCTGTCCGGCGTGAGTGTTCGCGCCACCAGCGGCGCCACTACGCTCGACAGCGGCGTGACCGCAGCCGACGGCAGCTACCTGCTGTGGCTGCCGGCCAGCGCCAGCGGCATCGTCGTCATCACCCCCAGCGCACCCAGCGGCTACCTGGCCACCGGCGGCTCCGCCGGCACCAGCGGCGGCAGCTACACGCGGCCCAGCGTCAGCGTCACCCCCGTAGCCGGTCAAAGCAGCAGCGGCGTGAACTTCGGCCTCGTGCCGCCCAACCGCCTGTCACCCAACGGCGCCCAGACCGCCCAGCCCGGCAACCCCGTGTTCTACGCCCACGTGTTCCAGGCCGGCAGCGGCGGCCAGGTGACTTTCTCGCTGGTCAACAGCGCCACACCGGTGGCCCCCGCCTGGAGCCAGGTGCTGTACCGCGACAGCAACTGCAACGGCGTGCTCGATCCCGCCGAAGCCGCGGTGAGCGCAGCGGTCACCGTTACCGCCGGCCAGAGCCTCTGCCTGATCGTCAAGCAGTTCGTACCCACCGGCGCCGTGCAGGGTGCGCAAAACACCACCACGCTGACAGCCGCGTTCAGCTACAGCGGCGCCGCACCGGCGCTGGCGGCCTCGCAAAGCGTGACCGACATCACCACCATCGGCCAGGCCGGCGCGCTGGTGCTGAGCAAGCTCGTGAGCAATCTAACGCCTGCGCCTCCAATAACGGCCCCAACACCGCCGGCAACTTCGGTCGATGCGTCGCCCGGCCATACGCTGCAATACACGCTCAATGCCGTCAACAACGGCACCGAGTCATTGTTGACGCTGATCATCAGCGATGCCACACCGGCGTTTACGACCTACGTGTCAGCCAGCTGTCCTGCGTCGCTGCCAGCTGGCGTCACGGCCTGCGCCGTGAGCGTGCAGCCAGCAGTGGGGGGGCAAGGCGGCTTGCAGTGGACCTTTGGCGGCACGTTCGCCCCCGGCGCGCAGCTGGTGGTGAGCTACCAGGTCAAAGTCAATCAGTAGCTGCGGGGGAGGCCTCTGCGCGAAGTTCCCGCAGCGGGCGTGCCGCTCAGGGTTGGTGCCCGGGCAACGCCGGGTCGCTATGATTTATATAGCTGCTGGCGCAGTTTCTGATTGGGCTGCAGCACTAAAACGCTTTGAAAAGAGGTCCGTCGAATGCGTGGCGCCGTTCAGAGCATTTCATCGGGCGCGAAGGGCCCGAGCAGCTTGCTCAACAGCCGGAGCCCAACGCTGGCGTCGGGATCGGTGCCGGCGTCGGTCAGGTCAGAGCCTTCAGGCGCACGCCAGATCAGTTGCCCATTTTGCAGCTCCACCCGGTACGCCCCGCGCGCCAGGGCCGGTTCGATCAGCCTGGTAGCCTCGGCCGCCAAGGCGCGATTGCGCACCACGATGGCCACTTCGCTGTTCTGAAGCTGTGAGCGCAGGTCGAGGTTCATCGACCCGACCACGATGAGGCTGCCGTCCATCACCACCATCTTGGCATGCAGGCTGGCGCGTGAGCCGCCCGTGGCGCTTCCCGTCGAGCCCAGCGAGGCGAGGTTGCTGACCGAGCCGGGCTGCTCGGCGCGCATTTCGTGAAGTTCTATGCCCGCCGCCAGCAGCGCCTTGCGGTAGCGTGCATAGCCCACATGCGCGGCCGGCGCGTCGTTGGAGGCCAGAGAATTGGTCAGCACGCGAACCCGCACGCCGCGCTTGCGGATGTCAGCCAGCAGCTTCATCATGCGCTCGCCCGGCACAAAGTAGGGCGAGACAATCAGCAGGTCTGACCGGGCCTGGGACATCAGCTGAAGCAGGCCGTCCACAGCGGTGTCTTGCGCTTCCTGGACGGCATCGGCATCGGCGAGTATCTTGGACGGTTTGTCAACCAGCATCGTGGACGGCGCCCAGGTCCACTTCAACAGGCGCAGGTCGGTGTCGTCGGGCAGGGCGGGCAGCGTGGTGGTGGTGCCGTCGGGCGCGGTGACCACGCGTTCGAGCCTGGTGGAAGTGGATGCGGTGACGGCGGGCCCGTCAGTCGCCGGGCTGGCCACGCCGACCGGCATGACGGCGCCTTCGGCATTCGCGGACAAACCCGCGACTGCGTCAGGCCGTGCGACCGGTCGTTCGACGGGTGTTGCTTTCAACACCTCGATCTGCCGGGCCGTCAGTAGCGATTGCACCGGATAGGCCTGCGGGTTGTTCCAGTATTGGTCGAAACTGCGCGACAGGTCGCGCGCCATGCGGCCAGCCGCCAGCAGGTCGATATCGACGAAGTTGGTGCCGGCACTTTGGCCGAAATAGGTTTCACCCAGATTGCGACCGCCTGTGATCGCCACGGCGTTGTCGGCAATAAAAATCTTGTTGTGCATGCGGCGCTGCATGCGGTCGATGTCTTTCAGGTTGCCAAGAATGCGAAAAAACATCGATCCGCGTCCGCCCGGCAGGGGGTTGAAGAGCCGCATTTCCATGTTGTTCTCGAAGGCCAGCTTCAACACCTGGGCGTTTTTGCCCGAAGTGTTGAAATCGTCGAGCAGTATGCGAATGCGAACGCCGCGCGCCGCGGCCTCGCGCAGGGCGTCGAACATGCGCTCCGTCGTGTCGTCGGCAAAAATGGCGTAGTACTGGATATCCAGCGTTTTCTGCGCTTCCTTGATCAGCGTCATGCGACTGGTGAAAGCCAGTTCCGACGTGCTGACCAGCGCAAAACCGGAATCATTGCGTGTGCCGGCACGGGCAGCGCGTGTGGCGACGGCCTGGCCCAGCCGCGTCGTGGCCGGGTTGGCCAGCGCCGTCGAAACCGGTCGCTCAACGTTGTCGGGCAAGGATGCGCAACCTGATACCCAGAGACTCAGCAGAATCAGCCCGGCGGCGCCCACCAGGCGGTTGACGCCACTTGCCGGGGCGCCCTGGTCTGCGGACCGAAGCCGCAGCGCAAGCCTTGGCGTGGCGCCGGCCCTGAACGCGGAGAACAGAAAAAGCGAGGAGAGCTTGGAGGGTGCAACTTGCATGATGCAAGGCACTTTAGCGGAAGCAGCGGCCCAGCAAGCCGTCTTCGAAGGGTTTTCCGGCGACTTTTGCTGTAGGCGGCCGGCTCGATTGCAATGCGGGACGGCGCACTGTCTCAGGCGCCAAGGGTCTCCCAGCGGTGTAGCGCCGCCATGAGTTCTTCTTCAATTTTTGCGTTGCGTGCGTTGAGCTCGGCGGCCCGTTTGGCGTTGCTTGTGTAGAGGGAGCCGTCGAAAAGCTCCTGCGCGATGGCTTTTTGCTGTGCTTCGAGTTGCGCAATCAGGGCCGGCAGGCCGTCCAGTTCACGCTGATCCTTGTAGCTAAGCTTCTTTTTTGATAGCTGCTCACGCACGTCTTTATTGGGTTGCGAGGCATTTTTGTCAACAATTTTGCCCTTGGGAGCGCTTGCGGAAGCCATTTTGGCCTGGCCAGCCAGTTGCGCCGCACGTTTGGACTGGGTGATCCAGTCCGTCACGCCGCCTTCGTATTCCCGCCAGAAACCAGGGTTGTCTTCAGTGCCTTCATAGGCGATGGTGCTGGTGACAACGTTGTCGAGGAAGCGGCGGTCATGGCTGACCAGAAAGACGGTGCCTTCGTAGTTTTGCAGCAGGTCTTCCAGCAACTCCAGCGTGTCGATGTCGAGGTCATTGGTGGGTTCGTCCAGCACCAGCACGTTGGCCGGGCGGGCAAACAGGCGTGCCAGCAGCAGGCGGTTGCGCTCCCCGCCCGACAGCGTGCGCACTGGCGAGTTGGCGCGCGCCGGCGAGAACAAGAAGTCGGTGAGGTAGCTCTTGACGTGTTTCTTCTGCCCATTGATTTCGACCCACTCGCTGCCAGGGCTGATGAAATCTTCCAGCGTCGCGTCGAGATCAAGCGAGTCGCGCATCTGGTCGAAATAGGCAACCTGCAGGTTCGCGCCCTGGCGGATCTTGCCGGGCGGCGTGGTTACGTCGGGCTGCAGTTCCCCCAAAATGAGCTTGAGCAGCGTGGTTTTGCCGGCGCCGTTCGGGCCGAGCAGACCGACCTTGTCGCCGCGCAGCAGTGTGCCGCTGAATTTGTTGACGATGACCTTTTCAAGTCCAGGATGGCCAAAGCTCTTTGAAACGTCAGTCAGTTCAGCCACGATCTTGCCGCTTTTTTCGCCGCTAGATACGTCAAGGTTGACGCGCCCCACCGCCTCGCGTCGCGCTGCACGGTTGTCGCGCAGCGCCTCCAGCCGGCCGATGCGGGCCACGCTTCGTGTGCGGCGCGCCTCGACGCCCTTGCGAATCCAGACTTCTTCCTGGGCCAGAAGTTTGTCTGCCTTCGCATTGATGACGGCTTCCTGGGCCATTTGCTCTTCTTTCTGGAGCAAATACTGGGCAAAGTTGCCAGGGTAGGCCAGCAGCTTGCCGCGGTCGAGTTCAACAATGACGGTCGCAACCTGGTCCAGAAAGGCCCGGTCGTGGGTAATGGTGATGATGCTGCCGTTGAAGTTGACCAGCAGCTCTTCAAGCCAGGCGATGGAGTCCAGATCAAGGTGGTTGGTTGGCTCGTCAAGCAACAACACGTCGGGCTTGGCAACCAGCGCCTGCGCCAGCGCGACGCGCTTTTTGGTGCCACCCGAAAGCGAACCGACGATGGCATCTTTGTCCAGATGCAGGCGGTGCAATGTTTCTTCCACGCGCTGCTCCCAGTTCCAGCCATCCAGCGCCTCGATTTCCGACTGCAACGCGTCCAGGTCGGTATGCTCGTCAGCCGCCAGATACATCTCAACCACGTGCCGGGTCCTTGCCAATCCGGCGCTGGCAGCTATGAAAACTGTAGCGTGCGGATCGAGGCTGGGCTCTTGCGGAACGTAGGCGATACGAAGGTTTTGCTGCAGCTGCAGCGTGCCGTCATCGGGCTTGTCAATGCCCGCAAGGATCTTGAGTAGCGAGGACTTGCCCGTGCCATTGCGACCGATCAGGCCGATGCGCTGGTTGGCTTCAAGTGAGAAATCTGCGTGGTCCAGCAGTGCGACGTGCCCAAAAGCGAGTTGAGCGTCAAGAAGGGTAATGAGTGCCATATAGGTTAGGGATTATCCGGGGTAGCGCGGCAGAGGGCTCATTTGCGCTGATTGGGGCATTGCCAACGAGGTCTTGCTGAAGGCTGGATAGGCGCGAACGGCATCGTGAGCGGGATCGGTCGGGCGAACCAACCGGCTTGGCTTGCAGGGCTGAAACACAAGCTGCGCGATGGCGTTCTTTCGTCACATCGACAGGAGGCGCGGTTGGTGGATCCGAAACTTTTTGTGACCCCGCTGGTGGTGAGGGGTTACCCGTGCTATAGTCTAAGGCTGCGCTGAAGATGAGCACTCCCAAGGAGTCTGGTAAGCGGCGTAGAGAAGCCTCAGGTTGATGTCAAAAAAAGCAAATTTTGTTTGACTCGGTTAAAAAATCCGGTATATAATTTGAGGCTAAGCTGATTGCAGCTAGCGACTGAAGCGAAGCAGAAGTTCTGCGAAGCGGATGTCAGGATCATTAAAAATTTACAGCCGATAAGTATGGGCGTTTGAAGGCGATTGCCAGACGAAGTCAACGCAAGTTGATCAGTCAGGTCTTCTGACCTTAAACGCTCATAGAGATAGAAAATTGTGGAATCATTTATGAGTTCACTTTCAATTCCGTTTTTATGAGTTTCTTCCCGTGATCGACGTCAGTTGATTGCGGGGAGTTGAAATTATTGCAGTGATTAAACTATAGAGTTTGATCCTGGCTCAGATTGAACGCTGGCGGCATGCCTTACACATGCAAGTCGAACGGCAGCACGGGAGCAATCCTGGTGGCGAGTGGCGAACGGGTGAGTAATATATCGGAACGTGCCCAGTCGTGGGGGATAACGTAGAGAAATTTACGCTAATACCGCATACGATCTAAGGATGAAAGCGGGGGACTCGCAAGGGCCTCGCGCGATTGGAGCGGCTGATGTCAGATTAGGTTGTTGGTGAGGTAAAAGCTCACCAAGCCGACGATCTGTAGCTGGTTTGAGAGAACGACCAGCCACACTGGGACTGAGACACGGCCCAGACTCCTACGGGAGGCAGCAGTGGGGAATTTTGGACAATGGGCGAAAGCCTGATCCAGCAATGCCGCGTGCAGGAAGAAGGCCTTCGGGTTGTAAACTGCTTTTGTACGGAACGAAACGGTCCTTTCTAATAAAGAGGGCTAATGACGGTACCGTAAGAATAAGCACCGGCTAACTACGTGCCAGCAGCCGCGGTAATACGTAGGGTGCGAGCGTTAATCGGAATTACTGGGCGTAAAGCGTGCGCAGGCGGTTATGTAAGACAGTTGTGAAATCCCCGGGCTCAACCTGGGAATTGCATCTGTGACTGCATAGCTAGAGTACGGTAGAGGGGGATGGAATTCCGCGTGTAGCAGTGAAATGCGTAGATATGCGGAGGAACACCGATGGCGAAGGCAATCCCCTGGACCTGTACTGACGCTCATGCACGAAAGCGTGGGGAGCAAACAGGATTAGATACCCTGGTAGTCCACGCCCTAAACGATGTCAACTGGTTGTTGGGTGCATTAGTACTCAGTAACGAAGCTAACGCGTGAAGTTGACCGCCTGGGGAGTACGGCCGCAAGGTTGAAACTCAAAGGAATTGACGGGGACCCGCACAAGCGGTGGAT
>NCGI01000254.1 GCA_002256925.1 Polaromonas sp. 28-63-22 | reverse complement strand
TGGCGGCGCGCGCCGTGCGCAGCAGCACGCGTGGCGGAAGGTTTTCCAGCGCGTGGGCGATGTGCGCGGGAAGCACCAGCGGCCCGCAGTCGATGCAGTGAATCACCCGGCACGGGCCGAGGTAGGGCGCCAGATCGAGTTCGCCGGCGCTTGCCTGGCCGTTCGCATAGTGCAGCGGCGCATCGGCATGCGCGCCGGTGTGCGGCGACATCGTGATGCTGTTGACGTTGACCGGGCAGTGCGGCGCAAGCGAGAAATGCAGCCGCTGGGAATAGGGCGTGTCACCCGGGAACACCGCCGCCTGCTCGTCAACCGGGGGCGAGATGTCCCATATTTTCAGCGGTGCGGCGGGTGTTGCCGGTGGGGAACTCAATGGCATGTCGCAACGGTAGCACTGCTGAAAATGCCGTGGTGTCGCTTATTTCTGACAGCCGGAAAATTTGCTGTGGGCGCAGGATTTGCAGGGCCCGGTTTCGCCAGGGACGTCCGCGATGGGCGCCAGTCATCCCGGTTCGTACCCTTCGAAATCTCCCTCTGCCTCGGGCACAATCCGGAAGATTCGCGTGCCGCTGACAGGGGTGACGCGGAACGCCCGGCAACTGCCCGAAGCATCCCCACCAACAAGGTAAAAAGACATCATGAACAGCGAAATCTCCACCAGCAAGGTCGTACTCGTCACAGGCGCCGGCACCGGCATTGGCCGGGCGATTGCGCTGGCTTTTTTGCGCGATGGTCACCGTGTGGTGCTGGCCGGCCGGCGTGCCGAGCCGCTGCAGAAGGTGGCAGAAGAATCCGGCACAGACCGCGCCGTGGCCGTGCCCACCGACGTCGGCAACCCTGAGTCGGTCGCCGCACTGTTCGGCCAGATCAAGGACAGTTTCGGCCGCCTCGACGTGCTGGTCAACAACGCCGGCGTGAGCGGCCTGGGCATGAACTTTGAGGACATCGGTTTTGAGCAATGGCAAAACATCGTCAACATCAACCTGACCGGCTCTTTCCTGTGCGCGCAGGGCGCCTTCAGGATCATGAAAGACCAGTTGCCGCAGGGCGGCCGCATCATCAACAACGGCTCGATTTCCGCGCACGCGCCCCGGCCCAACTCGGCGCCCTACACCTCGACCAAACACGCCATCACGGGCCTGACCAAATCGCTGTCGCTCGACGGCCGCAAATACAACATCGCGTGCGGGCAGATCGATATCGGCAACGCCATGACCGAGATGGCGGCGCGCATGGCCAAGGGCGTGATGCAGGCCAACGGCGAGATCGCCATCGAAGCCATGATGGACCCGAAAGAAGTCGCCGAGGCGGTCATTCACATGGCGTCGCTGCCGCTGTCCACCAACGTGCAGTTCATGACCATCATGGCCACAAAGATGCCGTTTGTCGGGCGGGGTTGAACGCGCGGGCCCAGCTGCGCAGTCGCTGTCAGTCGATGCGCCCCAGCAGCAGATACTCCATCAATGCCTTCTGCACATGCATCCGGTTTTCCGCCTCGTCCCACACCACGGACTGCGGCCCGTCAATCACATCGGCCTCGACTTCTTCGCCGCGATGCGCGGGCAGGCAGTGCATGAAAAGCGCGTCGGGTTTGGCGGCGCGCATCATTTCCAGGTCAACGCACCAGTCGGTGAACGCTTTTTTGCGGGCTTCGTTTTCCGCCTCGTAGCCCATGCTGGTCCAGACGTCGGTGGTCACCAGGTCAGCACCTGCGCAAGCCTGCATCGGGTCTTTGAAGACCTGGTAGCTTTCGGCTGAGCGAATACCGGCCACCGACTGGTCCACCTCGTAGCCGCCGGGTGTGCTGACATGCACCTTGAAGCCCAGAATTTCGCTTGCTTGCAGCCAGGTATTGGCCATGTTGTTGCCGTCGCCGACCCAGGCCACGGTTTTGCCGGTGATGGAGCCGCGATGCTCGATGTAGGTGAAGATGTCGGCCAGGATCTGGCACGGGTGAAACTCATTGGTCAAGCCGTTGATGACAGGCACGCGCGAATGCGCGGCGAAGCGGTCGATCTTTGTTTGCTCGAAGGTGCGGATCATCACGATGTCCACCATGCGGCTGATGACCTTGGCGCTATCTTCGATCGGCTCGGCGCGGCCCAGCTGGCTGTCGCCAGTGGTGAGGTTCACCACGCTGCCGCCGAGCTGGTACATGCCGGCTTCGAAGCTCACGCGCGTACGGGTCGAAGCTTTCTCGAAAATCATTGCCAGCGTTCGGTCGGTCAGCGGCTGGTGTTTTTCGTACGCCTTGAATTTTTTCTTGATGATGGCCGCGCGCTCGAACAGGTAGGCGTACTCGCCCGCGTTCAGGTCGCTGAACTGCAGATAGTGTTTAAGCTTTGTGGTCACGCAGATTTCCCTGTGGTGGCGCTTTGCTGCAAAAACTGCCGGACCAGCGGGCACAGGATGGCCACGATCTCATCGGCCTCGGCCGTCGTCAGGATCAGCGAAGGCACCATGCGGATCACGGTGTCGGCCGTCACACTGAGCAGCAGTCCGTGGTCGGCCGCGGTTTTGAGTAGATCGCCGCAAGGCACGGCCAGCTCGATCCCGATCATCAGGCCCCGGCCCCGGATGTCCTTCACGCCTGGCAGCCCCGACAGCTCGCGCGTCAGCGCAGCGTGCAGGTGCGCGCCGACACTGGCGGCGTTGTCGAGCAGGCCGTCCTCCTCCATGATGCGAATGGTCTCGACCCCGGCACGCATGGCCAGTGGGTTGCCACCGAACGTGGTGCCGTGGTTACCAGGCTTGAAGATATTTGCGGCCCTGGGGCCAGCGACCACCGCGCCTATCGGCACGCCCGAACCCAGGCCCTTGGCCAGCGGCATCACGTCGGGCTTGATGCCCGACCACTGGTGCGCAAACCACTTGCCGGTGCGTCCCATGCCGCACTGCACTTCGTCGATCATCAGCAGCCAGTCGCGCTCGTCGCAGAGCTTGCGGATGTCCCGCATGTAGTCGTCGTGCATCGGGTTGACGCCGCCTTCGCCCTGAATAGCCTCGAAAAACACGGCAACCACGTTGGGGTTGTTGGCCGTGGCGGACTTGATGGCTTCAATATCGTTGAGCGGCACGCGGATAAAACCTTCCACCAGCGGGCCAAAACCGGCCTGTACCTTGGGGTTGCCAGTGGCGCTCAATGTGGCAATGCTGCGGCCGTGAAAGGCTTTTTCGTACACCACGATTTCAGGTTTCTCGATGCCTTTGTCGTGCCCGAACTTGCGCGCCAGCTTCAGCGCGGCTTCGTTGGCTTC
>NCGI01000253.1 GCA_002256925.1 Polaromonas sp. 28-63-22 | reverse complement strand
ACGGCAGCGTTCAGCCGCCGCTCGATTCCCGGACGATGACCCAGCGGTCGTTGACCTTCGCCAGGTCAAGCGTCTTGCGGCTGGATATGTTCAGCGAGTCGGCGCTGTAGTCCTGCTTGAAGCGTGCGGTGGCCTTGTTGCCCTGCACGGCGATGGCCACGTTGGAGAGCTTCACGCTGATGCGCGACTTGCCCACGATGCGCGCGCGCCGCTCTTCTTCCCAGGACTTGCGGGCTTGCTTGCCGGGCGGGTCGAAGTTGGCGCCGTAGCTGGCCAGGTAAGCGCTCATGTCCTTGCCAGCCCAGGCGTTGGCCCAGCTGTGTACGGCGGCCTCGACTTCTTTTTCGGCGTTGGCAGTGGTTGCTGCAGGTGCGGCCGCTGGTGCAGGCGATGGTTTGGCCGCTGGCGCGGCAGCCACGACAGGCGCTGGTGGCAGCACGGGCGCCGGTTTGGCGGCGACGACGGGGGCAGCCGGTGCCGGCTTGGCTGCAACGACCGGTGCCGCAGGTGGCGCTGCGGCCGGTGCGGCGGCGAGGGGTTTTTGTGCGGCCTGTGCGGCTTTGCCGTCGGCGGAGAACAGGGTGCGGATCAGGGCCAGCTTGGGCTGCACGCCGGCGTTGGCGCCATCGAGCTGCAGCGCCTTGCTGTAGGCCTGGCTGGCGAGCTTGGCATAGACATCGCCCAGGTTTTCATGCGCCGTGGCGTAGCTCGGGTTGGTGCGGATCGCCATTTCCAGCGCGGCTCTGGCCTTGTCGAACTGGCTTTGCCCGGCGTAGAGCACGGCCAGGTTGTTGTACGGCTCGGGCAGCTCCGGGTAGTCCTGGGTGATCTGGGTGAAGGTGGCGATGGCGTCGTTGGTCTTGCCGGTTTCGGTCTGGATCACGCCCTTCATAAAGCGCATCTGCGGGTCTTTGGGCTTGCCGGCCAGGTACTGATCCACCTTGGCTTGGGCTTCGGGGTATTGCCCGGCGCGCATCAGGCGGGAAACATCGGCGTAATCATCGGCCCAGGCGCTGGACGCCGTCAGGAGCGCAGCCACGGCAAGCATACGAAATACGGCGGACGGTCCCCGGGTTGTAAGGAATGCTGGCATGGCCATAAGAACTCTCGCGGTTGTTGGGGTGCTTGGCGCCCGCCTGGTGAGGTGGCCGCCGGCAAGCAAAATCGGGTGGAACACCTGCCTGCCAGTGCGGCTCCGCAGGGTTTTCACGTGCTCCGGCGGGCTCGATATACTGGCCTGATTGTAGCTGAGGGGTATAGTGCGCTGCGCCCATTCCGCTGCATGATCAGCGCTTTGCACCGGGCCTTGCCGGGCCGTCCGCCATGATGTCTGCGATACCCCGACGCACATTTGTTTGGCTGCCGAGTGTTTTTTCCCCTGTAAGCCCCTGTAGGCATTTATCCGTACGCATGAGCTGCACTTTCTCCGACGCATTGACCGCAGGCCCCTCCGGTCCACTGTATTGACGCCACCTTTCTCCACTCCCCCCAACGTAGTTTCATGAGCCTTCGCATTTACAACACGCTGTCGCGTGGCGTGGAAGATTTTTCGCCGCTGTTGCCCGGTCATGTCCGCATGTATGTGTGCGGCATGACGATTTACGATTTGTGCCACATTGGCCATGCCCGCATGATGATGGCCTTCGACATCGCACAGCGCTGGCTGAAGGTTTGTGGTTTTCGCGTCACTTATGTGCGCAATATTACGGATATTGACGACAAAATCATCAAACGGGCGGTCGAGCGCGGCATCAGCATCCGCGCGCTGACCGACGAGATGATCGTGGCCATGCACCGTGACATCGGTGCGCTCGGGATCGAGCCACCCACGCTGGAGCCGCGTGCGACTGACTATGTGCCGCAGATGCTGGCGATGATCGCGACCCTTGAAAACAAGGGCTTTGCCTACCGTTCGCCCAACGGCGACGTGAACTATGCGGTGCGCAAGTTCGAAGGCTACGGCAAGCTGTCGGGCAAATCGCTTGACGAACTGCGCGCCGGTGAACGCGTGGCGGTGCTCGATGGCAAGGACGACCCGCTCGATTTCGTGCTGTGGAAATCAGCCAAAGCCAGCGAGCCCGACGACGCCAAATGGAACAGCGACTACGGGCGCGGACGCCCCGGCTGGCATATTGAATGCTCGGCCATGAGCTGCCAGACGCTCGGCGAGACGTTTGATATTCATGGCGGCGGCGCCGACTTGCAGTTTCCGCACCACGAAAACGAGATTGCCCAGAGCGAAGCGGCCAACGGCAAGCCGCTGGCGCGTTTCTGGATGCACAACGGCTTTGTGCGGGTTGACAACGAAAAGATGTCCAAAAGCCTGGGCAACTTTTTTACGATTCAGGACGTGCTGACCAAGTACGACCCGGAAACGGTGCGTTTTTTCATCGTTCGGGCGCACTACCGCAGCGCGCTTAACTACAGCGATGTGCATCTGGACGATGCGCGCAATTCGCTTAAGCGGCTCTACACCGCGCTGGCTTCCGTTGTTCCCGATGAGCTGGCGACGATTGACTGGACCCATCCGTTCGCCGCCCGCTTCAAGGCGGCGATGGATGAGGATTTCGGTACGCCCGAGGCGGTGGCGGTGTTGTTCGAGCTGGCGGGTGAAGTGAACCGAACTGGATCATCGAAGTCAGCAGGTATCCTGAAATTTCTTGGTGGAACTATTGGCCTGCTCCAATCCGATCCGCGTGGCTGGCTTCAGGGCCGACGAGATGTTTCGGTCGCACTTGGGAGTGTTAGCGCGACTGCAGCAGCTGGTTCGATTCAAGCGGCGGTGTCTGACCAATTGACGAGCGATCAGATTGACCACTTGATTACCAAGCGCGCCGCCGCCAAAGCCGCCAAAAATTTCGCCGAGGCCGATCGCATCCGGCAGGATTTGCTGGCCGGTGGCATCGTGCTCAAGGATTCGCCCGCAGGCACCACCTGGGAGGCCCAGTCGTGAATTTTTACAGTGATTTAGCCTTGAAGCCCAATAAGAACATGCGCGAGCAGCTATGAAAAAGATAGTGAAAAGCGTCAAGAGCGGGCCTGGAACGACCGAAATCCTGGAGGTGTTGGAACCCCTGGTGCCTGCGCCCGACTACTGGGACGAGGCCTGCCGGCATCTGGTCAAAAAAGACCGGGTGATGAAGCGGCTGATTCCCCAGCATGGCGACACCTGCCTGCAGGCGCGCGGCGATGCCTTCAGCACGCTGGCGCGCAGCATCGTCGGTCAGCAGATTTCAGTGAAGGCGGCGCAGGCCGTGTGG
>NCGI01000252.1 GCA_002256925.1 Polaromonas sp. 28-63-22 | reverse complement strand
GATGAGCCGGCGCGCCGGTGCGGTTTCGCTGGCGTCGAGTTCGATGGCGCGGGTGTTCGGCAGCGCGTTGTAATGTGCCAGCCAGAGCGCCGTGCGGGCCGGGTCCGCCAGATCCTGCTTGTTGATCACCTTGAGAGCCGGGCGCCGGCTGGTGAGTTCTGCCATCATCGGGTTGGCGCTTGACCCCGGCAGGCGCGCATCCAGCAGTTCGATCACCACATCGATTTCCTTGATGCGCTCGGAAATCGCTTTTTTGGTCAGGTGCATGTGACCGGGAAACCACTGGATGGCCATCGCTAGTTTCTTTCGTTTTCGGGGTCAGGGGCTGGCGATTTTGGCCCGCCTGGGCGGCGAGGCGCCCGGGGTCAGTGGCGCGACCGTCTGGTGGCCAGGTCTTGCTGTCGGACCACCATTGTCCTAGAATTATTTTTGAGAGGATTTGACGATGGCGACGAAGACAGGGGCGGCATTTCAGAAGTCTGGCGACCCTGCTTTCATATTCTTGCGTGTTTCCTGGCCGTGCCGAAATCATGAGCCGGGCTGACTTCTGCAACGACCTTGTGGAGTTCGCCATGTTTGAACATATCCTCATTCCCACCGATGGCTCCGAGCTGTCCAAAATTGCGATTAAAAACGGTGTGCAGTTCGCCAAGGAACTGAACGCGAAAGTCACGGGTTTGACGGTGACCCCGCCGTTTCACTTCGTGGCGATCGACGCCATTCAGGTCAGCAACTCGCCCGATACCTACACTGAGCAGTCACAGGAACTGGCCGAACGCCATTTGCAGGTGCTCAAGGATGCAGCCAGAAAGGCGGGCGTGCCGTGCGAAGTGGTCCATCGCGTCAACGAGCACCCCTATGAGGAAATCGTCAAAACCGCGCAGGAGCAAGGCTGCGACGTGATCTTTCAGGCTTCGCATGGCCGGCGCGGCGTCAGCGCCGTGGTGCTGGGCAGCGAAACCAACAAGGTCCTGACGCACAGCAAGATTCCGGTACTGGTGTTTCGCTGAATCGCTGCAGCACGGTAGCGCACCGAAGCGCTGAACCCCGGCTGCGCCTCTGCGCGCATGCCGCTTACAGGCAAACCGCCGGTCAGCCTACCTTGCCCTGGCCGGTGTCGCGTCATACTTTCCCCATCGGTCGGACGTGTCTGGCGGGCGTGCTTGCCGGGCGCGCGAGGCTCAGGCGAATCGTCGCGCTCTGGCCCTGCCCTGCGACTTGGACCCCGACTTTCCATCCGGCTTTCCTGCGACGTTCGCTCGACACTTAACTTCCCAAGGACACACTCCCATGAAAATTCTGATGGTTCTGACCTCGCACGATCAACTTGGAGACACGGGCAAGAAAACCGGTTTCTGGCTTGAAGAGTTTGCCGCGCCCTACTATGTCTTCAAGGACGCTGGCGCCGACATCACGCTGGCGTCGCCCAAAGGCGGCCAGCCACCGCTTGACCCCAAGAGCGACGCGCCCGATGCCCAGACCGACGCCACCCGTCGCTTCAAGACCGACAGCGCGGCCCAGCAGGCCCTGGCCCATACCGCCGTGCTTTCCGGCGTGTCGGGTGACAAGTTCGACGCGGTGTTCTACCCCGGCGGCCACGGCCCGCTCTGGGATCTCGCCAACGACGCGCACTCGATCAAATTGATCGAGTCTATGTATGCCGCCGGCAAACCGGTGTCGGCCGTCTGCCACGCCCCCGGTGCCCTGCGCAACACCCGCAGCGCCGACGGCTCACCGCTGGTCAAAGGCAAGAAAGTGGCCGGCTTTACCAACAGCGAAGAAGCTGCGGCGCAACTGACCGACGTGGTGCCGTTTCTGGTGGAAGACATGCTGCGCGAGCGCGGCGGCCAGTACAGCAAGGGCGCCGACTGGAAGCCCCATGTGGTCATTGACGGCAACCTGATTACCGGGCAAAACCCCGCGTCGTCCGAAGAGGCCGCGCATGCCGTCCTGAAGCAGCTTGCGCAGCGCCACGACCACTGATCGCCCGCAGCCACGACCAGCCTGCAGCCGCTATATTTTTTATAGCTGCTCGCGCAGGTATCATAGGGACTGGAAGGCTTTTTGACTCCGAAACGAGACGTTTGCCACCTGCCAGCCGCCCGTGGTGCCCGCGCCCACAGCCCTTTTTGACGATACCGAGACCCTTATGCCCTTGCCCAGCGCGCCTACCCGCAAACCCCAACGCCTCAAAACCCAGGGCAGCAACGACCTGCTGATCAAAGGCATCCTGTGTGCGGTGATCGGCCTGGGCGTGGTGCTCGCGCCCCGTTTCATCAGCGCACCGGGCGTTCAGGCCATGGTGGCCAATTCCAGCTGGGTCGGCTGGTTCGCACTGGCACTCGGCCTTGCATTTGTCGGGCAGTACGCGCGCCGACGCATGGCGCCCTGAAACCCGGGCCCGCTGAAGCTGGCGGGTAGACGCCAGTCAGCACCGACTCGCTCTTAAATCGATAGCTGCTCGCGCAGGTAGTACCTGGGCTGCAGACCTTTTTCTCTTGAATTTCAGCCGGCTAAGTCGTACCAGCCAACACGCAGCTTCAGGCGTGGACCGGTTGGGCCCCGGGCTGACCCAGCCGCTCGGCCGACAGGTACTTTTCGCGGTAGATCTCGAAAGGCATGCTGTCGGCGTTTTCGATTTTCTTTTGTTCGACCACCGATTGCTGCGCCAACGCCTGGAAACGGGCTTGCTGCGCCTCTGAAAATGGCAGGGCCAGCAGAGTCGCCTGGGCTTTCTGGGATTGCGCGCGGGCAAACTGGACGAACGAATTGTCGAAGTCCCTGGCCATGACGGCCAGCACGCGTGCCGACGGCAGCGTGTCAGGCTGCTCCAGCCCCGCGCGCGCGGCTTTTAGCGCTGCGGTGTAATCGCTGGTGCTGTGGGCGGCGTCCAGCGCTTCGGCTATGGGCGAGCATTGCGCAAGGATCTCCAGACCCCAATCGGTGAGCTTGATTTCTTGCCCTGCGCGGTCCAGCAGCAGCCCGGGTTCGCGCCCGCGGGCAGCCGTGCGGTGCTGGTTGCGCGCCAGGGCGGCGATCTCCTGCGGCGTATCGGGCGGGCTGTCCGAGAGCAGGCAATGCAGCAAAAACACGTCGAGAAAACGCATCGTCTGCGTGGTGATGCCGACCGGCTCGAACGGGTCGAGGTCCATCAGCCGTACTTCAATGTATTCAACACCGCGTTCGCGCAGTGCATGCAGCGGCCGTTCGCCCGGAAAGATGACGCGCTTGGGCCGGATGGTGCCGTAGAACTCGTTTTCAATT
>NCGI01000251.1 GCA_002256925.1 Polaromonas sp. 28-63-22 | reverse complement strand
AGCACCACCTTGTCGGTCTCGATCTCGATCAGGATTTCATCGACGGCGACAGAATCGCCAACCTTCTTCTTCCACTGCAGCATGGTGGCTTCGGCCACGGACTCGGACAACTGCGGGACTTTGACTTCTACGATAGCCATGTTGAATCTTTCGGAAATATTCTTGTGTGTGGAATCTGGACAGCAGGCACCGGGCCTACTTGGTCAGCACGAAGCCTTTGAGCTTGCCGAAGGCGCCATCGACCAGCGCTTTTTGCTGCTCCTGGTGCAGATGCGAATAGCCGACTGCCGGCGATGCTGACGCTGCGCGACCCGAGTAGCCGAGCCTCTGGCCGTCAGCCATGTTTTCGTGAATGTAGTGCTGCACAAAGAACCACGCGCCCTGGTTTTGCGGCTCGTCCTGGCACCAGACAATATCAGTCGCGTTCGGGTACTTCTTCAGCTCTGTGGCGAACGCCTTGTGCGGGAATGGGTAAAGCTGCTCGACACGCAAAATCGCCACCTCATCAACACCTTTTTCTTCGCGCTTTTTGACCAGGTCGTAATAAACCTTGCCCGAACAGGCAATGACGCGTTTGACCTTGTCGGCTTTTTTATTGATCTCTTCCTTGTTCTCCGGAATGATGGTCTGGAAGCCGCCTTTGGTGAACTCCGACAGCGGCGAGGTCGCGTCCTTGTTACGCAGCAGCGACTTCGGCGTCATGATGATCAGCGGCTTGCGCAGGTTGCGCACCATCTGCCGGCGCAGCACATGGAAAATCTGGCTCGCCGTCGTCGGCTGCACGACCTGCATGTTGGTGTCGGCCGACAGCTGCATGAAGCGCTCAAGGCGTGCCGACGAGTGCTCGGGCCCCTGGCCTTCGTAGCCGTGCGGCAGCATCAGCGTGATGCCATTGACGCGGCCCCACTTCACTTCGCCCGACGCAATGAACTGGTCGATCACCACCTGTGCGCCGTTGGCGAAGTCGCCAAACTGCGCCTCCCAGATCACCAGCGTGTTGGGGTCGTTCGACGAGTAGCCATATTCAAAAGCCAGCACCGCCTCTTCCGACAGGATCGAATCGATCACGACGAACGGAGCCTGGTTGTCGGCCACGTTCTGCAGTGGCACGTAGGTACCGGTGTCGAATTTCTCGCGGTTCTGGTCGTGTATCACGGCGTGGCGGTGGGTGAAGGTGCCGCGCCCGGAATCTTCGCCCGACAGGCGTACCGGGTAACCGCTGGCCACCAGCGATGCAAAGGCCATGTGCTCGCCCATGCCCCAGTCCACCGGAATGTCGCCCCGGCCCATCGCTGCGCGGTCGTCATAGACTTTCTTGACCAGATTGTGCGGCGTGACGGTGGCTGGAATGGTGGTGATCTTGTCGGCCAGGCGCTTCCATTCGGCCATGGGAATGGCGGTGTCGCCGGCGTCGGTCCATTTCTTGCCGAGGTAAGGCGTCCAGTCGACCGCGTACTTGCTCTTGAAGTTGGTCAGCACCGGATCAAACGTGCTCTTGCCCGCGTCAAGGGCTGCACGCGTCGCCTTGACCATGTCGTCGCCCAGCGTGTCGCCCATGCCCTGCGCCGACAATTTGTCGGCGTACAGGCGGCGGGTGCCGGGGTGCTGGGCAATTTTCTTGTACATCAGTGGCTGGGTCAGCGCCGGCGTGTCCTGCTCGTTGTGGCCAAGTTTGCGGAAGCAGATGATGTCCACCACCACGTCTTTCTGGAACTCCATGCGGAACTCCAGCGCCAGCTGGGTGGCCAGCACCACCGCTTCGGGGTCGTCGCCGTTGACGTGCAGCACCGGCGCCTCGATCATCTTCACGACGTCCGAGCAATACAGCGTCGAACGGCTGTCGCGCGGGTCGCTGGTGGTAAAACCGATCTGGTTATTGATGACGATGTGCACCGTACCGCCGGTGAAGTAACCACGCGTTTCGGCCAGTGCCAGTGTTTCCATCACCACGCCCTGGCCGGCAAATGCGGCATCGCCGTGCACCAGCACCGGCAGGACCTGCAGGCCTTTCGGGTCGGCGCGGCGGTCCATGCGGGCGCGCACCGAGCCTTCAACCACCGGGTTGACGATTTCAAGGTGCGACGGGTTGAAGGCCAGCGTCAGATGCACCGGGCCGCCCGGCGTGGTCACGTCCGAGCTGAAACCCTGGTGGTACTTCACGTCGCCGCTGGGCAGGTCTTCCGGCGCGGTGTGGTCGAATTCTGCAAACAGGTCGGCCGGCACCTTGCCCAGTGAATTGACCAGCACATTGAGCCGGCCGCGATGCGCCATGCCGATGACGATTTCCTGCACGCCCTTGATACCGCCCTGCTGAATCAGCTCGTCCATGCAGGCGATGAAGCTTTCGCCACCCTCCAACGAAAAGCGCTTTTGCCCCACGTACTTGGTGTGCAGGAAACGCTCCAGGCCCTCGGCTGCGCTCAGGCGGTCGAGGATGTGCAGCTTCTTTTCCTTGCTGAAATTGGGCTTGCTGCGGATGGCTTCGAGCTTTTGCTGCCACCAGCGCTTCTGGTTCTGGTCGGTGGCGTACATGTATTCGGCGCCAATCGTGCCGCAATAGGTCTCGCGCAACGCGTTCATGAGCTCGCGCAGGCTCATGGTGTCCTTGCCGAAGAACGTGTTGCTGGTGTTGAACACGGTCTCCTGGTCGGCGTCGGAAAAGCCGTAGAACGACGGCTCCAGTTCGGGAATCTTGTCGCGCTCGGCGCGTTTGAGCGGATCCAGGTCGGCCCAGCGGGCGCCCACGTTGCGGTAGGCTGCAATCAGCTGCTGAACGGCCGTGCGTTTGCGGCCCATTTCAGAATCGGCACCGCTGGCGAGGACCACTCGGGTCTGGCCCTGCTTGGCGCGTTCGGCAAAGGCGTTGATGACCGGCAGGTGCGGGACGTCTTTGGCGTTACTGCCATCCACAGCGGCGACATGCTGAAGCGCGTCGAAGTATTCGCGCCACGTGTCGGGCACGCTGCCGGGGTTGGCAAGGTAGTTTTCGTACATCTCTTCGACATACGGCGCGTTGCCGCCGAAGAGATAGGTATTGCCCTGGTACGCGGTGTACACGGACGGAGAACTTGACGCAGCCTGAGCGGGCGTCTGGGGGATGGATGACATGGGCGCTGACCTCCGTTTCCCTTGGGGAAACATAAGCGGGTTACTTAACCTTCCGCAACACGGCTGGACCGATTAGCGGATGCGACTGTGGCAGGAAGGGCCTTCAGAACAAGTCGAATTGTGCCACCGAACGATTCAGACCTGCACCGAAGGCTCATGCGT
>NCGI01000023.1 GCA_002256925.1 Polaromonas sp. 28-63-22 | reverse complement strand
CGCATGTGGGGCACGCTGGCGCTGTCAGCGGCCACCTTCATGAACGTGCTTGACACGTCGATTGCCAATGTCTCCTTGCCGGCCATTGCCGGCGACCTCGGTGTCAGCCCGAACCAGGGCACCTGGGTCATCACCAGCTTTGGCGTGGCCAACGCGATTGCCGTGCCGCTGACCGGCTGGCTGTCACAGCGTTTCGGCCAGGTGCGCCTGTTCACGACCAGCATCCTGCTGTTCGTGCTCACCTCGTGGCTGTGCGGCCTGGCGCCGAACATGACCACGCTGATCATTCTTCGTGTGCTGCAGGGGCTGGTTGCCGGGCCGATGATTCCGCTGTCGCAGGCGCTGCTGCTGTCGAGCTACCCCCGGGCGCTGGCGGGGCTGGCCATGGCGCTGTGGTCCATGACCACCCTCGTCGCGCCAGTCATGGGGCCGCTGCTCGGCGGTTGGATCACCGACAACATCTCGTGGCCGTGGATTTTCTACATCAACATTCCGGTCGGCATTGGCGCAGCACTCATCACCTGGAGCATCTTCAGGAAGCGCGAGAGCCTGACCAAAAAGCTGCCCATCGACTCGGTCGGCCTGGCGCTGCTGGTGATCTGGGTCGGCTCGCTGCAGATCATGCTCGACAAGGGCCAGGAGCTGGACTGGTTTCACTCCGGCGAGGTCATTGCGCTGGCGGTGGTGGCCCTGGTCGGCCTGATTGCCTTCGTGATCTGGGAGCTCACCGAAGAACACCCGGTGGTGGACCTGACACTCTTCAAGCGGCGCAACTTCTGGGCTGGCGCGCTGGCGCTGTCGATTGGCTATGGCCTGTTTTTCGGCAACGTGGTGCTGCTGCCGCTGTGGCTGCAGCAGTACATGGGCTACACCGCCACCGACGCCGGCCGGGTGCTGGCGCCGGTCGGTATTTTTGCGTTGCTGCTGTCGCCGCTGGTCGGCAAAAACATCGCCAGGGTGGACCCGCGAAAGTTTGCCGCGTTCGCTTTTCTGGTGTTTGCGCTGGTGCTGTGGATGCGCTCGAACTTCAACACCCAGGCTGACGAATTCACGATCCTGATTCCCACCGTGATCCAGGGCGTCGCCATGGCGTTTTTCTTCATACCGCTGGTCACCATCACGCTGTCAGGCATCGAGCCCGAACGCATCGCCGCTGCCTCGGGCCTGTCCAACTTCGTGCGCATCACCGCCGGCTCATTCGGCACCTCGATTGCCACCACCATCTGGCAAGACCGCGCCGCCATGCACCACGCACAAATCAGCGAATACGTCACCCAGGGCAGCACCGCCACCAGCAGCGCACTGTCAGGCCTGGCCAGCGCCGGCCTCACGCCCGAACAGGCACTCGGCACCGTCAACCGCCTGGTGGACCAGCAAGCCTACATGCTGGCCGCCAACGACGTGTTTTATGCATCGGCGGTGATTTTTCTGCTGCTGATTCCCGTGGTGTTCCTGGCCCGACGCATCAAGAGCGGGGCTGGTGGCGCAGCCGCTATAAGCTGACAGGGCGGCTTGTTGCCAAGACTATTCGTTTTCGGCTACAGCGACCACGCATTTTCCTTTGTGAATTTCGTCATTGCGGCGGCTGCGTTCATTCGGTTAATAAATGAGTGCGTTCGACCAAGAGCGGAAACTGAGTCATTGAATTTGGATGACTCAAAAGGTCTGGAAGCGGGCGAGGCTGTTTTCTATCTGACTGCTCCTAACAGGACATTGGAGGCAAAGTTGGAGCAAGACGGGCCTCTTCGCCATGTTGTGCGCAGCCTTTCGGTGGCGGGGACGCGCTTATGGTCACCCAGCGTACCTGGCCAGGAACCCGCGCAGGTCACGGAATTCGGGCATGCGTTCCGTCAGCGTCGCATGGTCCCAATCCCACCAGCCGGTGGATTCCAAACCTTCGGCAATGGCACGGGGGAAGCGGTAGCGAATCAGCTTGGCCGCCACACCACCGACGATGGCGTAAGCCGGCACGTCTTTGGTGACCACCGCGTTGCTGCCCACGACGGCGCCATTGCCAATGCGCACACCCGGCATGATGACCGCACCGTGGCCGATCCAGGTGTCGTGCCCAATGTGGACGCGCTGGCGGCGGCGCCAGGCAAAGAAATCGGTTTCGTCCTGGTCGGCCATACCGTACATGGTGGGGCGGTAGGTGAAATGGTGCTGGGTGGGACGCTCCATGGGGTGAAAGCCGGGGTTGATACGCACCATGGCGGCGATGTTGGCAAACTTGCCAATGTCTGCCGACATAAGGTCGCAATGTTCCTGCAAATAGGCATAGTCATCCAGCAGGCAATCTTGCATGCGCGCGAAAGCTCCCACTTGGGTGTAACGGCCAAAGCGGCAGTCACGCACGACAGCAGTGGGGGCCAGCGTGGGCTGTTCGGACGAGAGGCGCACGCCGCCAGAGGTGTTGTGGGTGTCGATGTGGGTGTAGGGCATGGTGACGGACATTTTTTATATCCAGCAGGTTCAATGCGCACGCTGTCCGGCCAGCCAGGTCTCCAGCACCATGGGCGTTCCCACCTGCGTCATGCGCACACGCAGCAGGTCGGCGCGCAAGCCGTTGGCAACTTCGCCCCGGTCACGCAGGCCAATGGCAAGCGCGGCATTGCGCGTAACCGTGCGCACGGCCTTGGGCAGCGACCAGCCGTCGAGCTGGCCCAGCATGAAGGTGGCCATGAGCAAACTGCTGGGCACATAGTCTGAGGAAAAAATGTCCATCAGGTCATGCTGCGCCAACTCGGCCGCCGACACGTTACCCGAATGCGATCCGCCCTTCACCATATTGGGGCCGCCCATCACAATGGCCAAACCTGCGTCACGTGCCGCCTGCGCAGCGGCCACGGTGGTGGGAAATTCTGAGATAGCCACACCTTCGGCGATGGCCAGCTCCACGTCGCTGAGCAAGGTGTCGTCGTGGCTGGCCAAGGGAATGTTGCGCTCGCGGCTGGCTTTGACGATGACCTGGCGGTGCGGCAGTGCGTAGGCCTGTTGGTCGGCGCGGCGCTCGGCAATCATGGCGTCAAACTCGGCGTCGGTGTAGCTGCCGTTGCGCTCCGAGTAGCGGCGGTAACTTTTCAGGTCACGCCACTGGCGCTGACCCGGGGTGTGGTCCATCACGCTCACCAGCTTCAGCAGCACGTCATCGGCATACTGGTTGAAGGCTTCCAAGATGTCGGGGGCCGACACCTCGCAGCGCAGGTGCAGCAGGTGCTCCACGCGCATCAGGCCTTCATTGCGGCACTGGTGCAAGGCGGCGATGGAAGTGTGCTGGGTTTGGGTACGGGCGCCGCCCGCATCCAGGTCGCCAATCACCACGGAATCGAGCACGGTGGTAATACCGGCCGCAGCACATTGGGCATCGTGCACCATCATGGCCGAATGCGCGTTCCACATCACGCCGGGACGCGGCACCAGGTGTTTTTCGAGGTTGTCAGTATGCAGTTCGACCAAACCCGGAATGAGCCAGTCGCCGCCCCAGTCCTGTGCGTCGGGTAGCGATGTATCGCCACGGTCTACGGATTGGATCATGCCGTCCTGCACGCATACAGTGCCGGAAAATTCTTCGTTGGCCGCAACAATGCGGGCGTTGCGGATGATGCTTTGTTTCATCGGTGCAGTCCTTAAAAACTAATTGGGGTTCGGTGTTGTTCGACGTCAAAGCAGCGGCTGGCAACAGCCTGGCGTACTTCGTCATCGTGAAAAATACCCACAATGGCACTGCCATTGGCACGGGCTTCGTGTATCAGTTCCAGCACCACACGGCGGTTGTCGGCATCCAGTGAGGCGGTTGGTTCGTCGAGCAGCAGCACCGGTGCCTGGGTGATCATGCCGTGGGCAATGTTGACGCGCTGCTGCTCGCCACCCGAGAAGGTCGCGGGTGGCAGGTGCCACAAGTGTTCGTGCAGGTTCAGCCGCTGCAGCCACTGCGCGGCTTGTTCGCGTGCCTGGGCGGCGCTGTGGCCCAGGCGGCGCAAAGGGTCCGCCACGATGTCCAGCGTGGAGACGCGTGGAATGGTGCGCAAAAACTGCGATACATATCCCATGGTGCGCCGGCGCACATCAAACACTTCACGCGGCTGGGCGCTGGCCATGCTGACCCAGCCGCCCTGATGGCGTATGCGCACATCGCCACTGGTAGGTGCATAGTTGCCGTACAGGCAGCGCAGTAAAGAGCTTTTGCCGCTACCCGAGTGGCCGGTCAGTGCCAGGCATTCACCGCTGTGCACTTGCAGGTCAATGTTGGCAAACACCGGTAGTTGGAGTCCTGCCCGCGCATGGAGCGTGAAGGTTTTGCTCAGGGCAATGGTTTCAACAGCGGTGGTCATTGTGGTCGTCATGGGGTGAGTACCGAGGAAACAAGCAGTTGGGTGTAAGGGTGTTGCGGGTCGTCCAGCACGCGGTCGGTAAGTCCCTGCTCAACCACCTGGCCGTCTTTCATAACCAACATGCGCTGCGCCAAAAGACGCGCCACGGCCAGGTCGTGCGTGACTACCACGGCGGCCAGTTGCAACTCATCCACCAATTCGCGCAACAGGTCCAGCAGCCGGGCCTGCACCGAAACATCCAGCCCGGTGGTTGGTTCGTCCATGAAGACCAGCCTTGGGTGCGTTACCAGGTTGCGGGCAATCTGCAAGCGCTGCTGCATGCCGCCCGAATAGGTGGCGGGCAGGTCGTCAATGCGGGATGTGTCCAGCTCAACGCGTTGCATCCACGCCAGTGCCTCACTGCGCAGCGTTCCATAGTGGCGCGCGCCCAGTGCCATCAGGCGCTCACCCACGTTGGCACCACCCGACACGTTCGCGCGCAAGCCATCGCGGGCATGTTGCTCCACAAAGCCCCAGTCAGTGCGGGCCAACCAACGCAGGCGCGCCTCCGACAGCTCGGCCAGGTCCGCCAGTGCCGCAGGAACGGCGTCGGTCTCCGCGCGCACATCGTAGTGGACAGATCCTTCGTCGCAGGCATGGCGCGCGGCCAGCAGACGCAGCAACGTGCTTTTGCCGGAGCCAGATTCCCCCACAACAGCCAACACCTCACCCGGATACAAATCAAAACTCACGCCCCGGCAGGCCCAACGCGCGTGGCCCTGGTGTATGAAGGATTTGCCCACGCCACGGGCGGACAACAGGACAGACGGGTTCATGCGACCTCCTGCTTGGCAAGGACATCGTTGACAGTGACAGCCTGCTGGCTGCCCACCTTACCGGCACTGCGCTGGCCTTCGCAGTAGTCGCTATCGGAGCAGACGAACAGGCGACTGCCCTCGTCATCCACAATCATTTCGTCCAGGTAACTCTCTGCGGAACCACACAGAGCACAGGCATGCTCCCAGCGCTGTACTTCAAAGGGGTGGTCTTCAAAATCCAGGCTCCGTACCGCGGTGTAAGGTGGAATGGCGTAGATGCGTTTTTCCCGCCCGGCACCAAAAAGCTGAAGCGCGGGGTTCATGTGCATCTTGGGATTGTCAAACTTGGGGATAGGCGAAGGTGACATCAAGTAGCGCTCATTCACCATCACGGGATAGTCGTAGCTGCGCGATATGGCACCCAACTGCGCAATGTCTTCGTACAGGCGCACGTGCATCAGGCCGTAGTCGCTCAATGCGTGCATCTTGATGGCCTCGCTGCGGCTGGATTCCAGCTTGAACAGGGGCTCCGGCATGGGCACCTGGTACACCAATATCTGTTGCTCTGTGAGAGGCTGCTCCGGAATGCGGTGGCGGGTCTGGATCAGCGTGGCCTCGGCGGTCTTCTCGGTGGTGGCAACGCCGGTCGTGCGGGCGAAGAAGCGGCGTATGTTGACGGCGTTGGTCGTGTCGTCCGCGCCTTGGTCAATCACTTTGAGTACATCGCTTTGGCCGATGATGCTGGCCGTTACCTGTACGCCGCCAGTGCCCCAGCCGTAGGCAAACGGCATTTCGCGGGAGCCGAAGGGCACCTGGTAGCCCGGCACGGCCACGGCCTTGAGCAGGGCGCGGCGGATATGCTTCTTGGTGCCTTCGTCCAGAAAGGCAAAGTTGTAATGGGTGTCAGTCATGCGGCCTTCTCCTGTGCGGCGTTTGCGGCGTGTGCATGTTCGGCGCGCATCTTGCGGACCAGTTCCAGCTCGGCCTGAAAATCAACGTAGTGCGGCAGTTTCAGGTGCTGCACAAAACCCGAGGCTTCCACGTTGTCGGCGTGTGACAGGACAAACTCTTCGTCCTGCGCCGGCGCCATGCGGGGCTCGCCCAATTCGTCGGCGCGCAAGGCACGGTCTACCAGTGCCATGGCCATGGCCTTGCGCTCGGATCCGCCAAATGCCAGGCCATAGCCCTGGGTGAACTGCGGCGGTATGTCTTTGTTGCCGCTGAACTGGTTGATCATTTGGCACTCGGTCACTTCAAGATCGCCAATGTCCAATGCAAATCCCAGCTCATCGGGCACCAGTTCCACCGCCACAAAGCCACGTCGTATTTCGCCGGCAAAGGGGTGGGTGTTGGCATAGCCACGTTGGGTCGAGTAGCCCAGGGCCATTAACCAGCCCTCATCCCCGCGTGCCAGGGCCTGCAGGCGCAGTGCGCGGTCAGCGGGGTACATGAGCGGCTCGCGGGTCAGATCGCCGGGTGGCTCTGTGCCCACCGGCTGCGGGGTTTCCAGCAGCCCTTCACGCGCCAGCAAGTCATTGATGCGCGGTACTACAGAGGGCTCGGCACCACTGGCCGTTGGCATGGCTGGCGCCATTTGCACGGGCGTCTCAACTCGCTCTTGCGATGGATCTTTTTTTGCGTCGCCGGGCTCGCCTTCGGCCAGCAAAGCAAAGTCGAGCAAGCGTTGGGTGTAGTCATAGGTCGGCCCCAGTAGCTGACCACCCGGCACCTCCTTGAACGTGGCGGAAATGCGGCGCAACAAAGCAATGCGCGCAGTGTCCAGCGGCTCGCTGTAACCAAACCGCGGCAGCGTTGTGCGGTAGGCCCGCAGCAAGAACACCGCTTCCAGCAGGTCCCCACTGGCTTGCTTGATGGCCAGTGCGGCCAATTCCGGGTCAAACAGGGAGCCCTCACTCATGACACGGTCCACCGCGAGCGACAGTTGCGCGCGAATCTGCGCTACCGACAGTTCTCCCAGTGCAGTGTCCCCGCGACGTTGGGCGTCCAGCAGGCGCCAGGAACTTTCGATAGCGGCTGCACCGCCTTTCACAGCCACATACATATCAGACTCCTTCCAGTCGCCGAACCCGCGTGGTGCGCGGCAGCCCCATGACACGGTCGCCACAGGTGAACACAATGTCCACCGCACGCGGAAATGCGGCGTGGTTGGCCTGCCACTGCGACCAAAACCAGCTGGGTACACCCATCAGCCCGACGCGCTGCACGTCCTCAATACCCGGGCCACGCCACTCCAATTCGGGACCACCGTGCAGAGCGGGCAACTCAACGAAGAGGGTGGTGGAAAATTCTGGGGACTCGCTGCTGCCCAAAGCGAAGTCAGCCAGTGCTGGCGCCTCGTCAAGAAGACTCAGCACTGCAAAGCTGGCGTCATTCGGCCGCTGTGTTACGCGGGCGCCGGTGTGGAACTGCAACCAGCTTTGGAGGCGTGCGTCAGCATCCTGCCACCAGACTGGCGTTTCTTCGTCGCACAGCGAGAGCAGCAGGCGTGCGCTGGCGCCCCCCAAGACGACATCGGGCAATGCGGGTCCGATCACGCGAATTTGTCCAGGGCGCGCCAGCGCATCCATCACAGCGCGAAAGGCCTGCTGGCTGGCGGATACCGCGTCTGGCAGTCCCGCTGCCATGGCATGGACCGCGCTCATGCCTCACCCCGCACAAAGGTGAAGAACTCGACCTTCGAATCGGCGACCCGCTGCTGTTGGCTCTGTCTTGCCTGGGCCTGCACCCGTGTCAACCCGTCGATGAGCGTAGTACGGAGTGTGTCGTGGTGCGCCGGGTCCTGCAGCAGCGCGTCAAAAATGGCCACCACTTCTGCGCGGCGTTTGTCACGCCCGAGCACATAGCCCACGCCCAATGGCCCATCACCAAGGCGCACCGCACAGCGCGCAACGCTGGCTTCGCCCAGATTGAAGGCGTTGCCGGTGCCGCCGACACGTGCGCGCAGCATGACCATACCCACCTCGGCGGGGCGAACGCGCTGGAGTGGAAGAAGCGTCGCGGCCTCTGGCAGGGCGCTCTCCAGTTGCGTCATTGACGCGCGGGCCAGTACGGCAAGCCAGGCCTGCCTGGCTGGATTTGGGGGAAGTGAAATCTCGGCTGTCATATAGATGTCTAAATCAGTTACAAGGGTTGAAAACCCGTCCGGAGTGCAGGGTTCAGTGTTGTTGAGGCCCCAAGTTAAACCGGTCAACATGTAGCATTTGTGACAGTCGAAAAACCTTTTGAGCCTCGGCAAGGGCCAAGCGTTTGTCCAATAATTGGCGCGCCTGGACGTCTGGGTTACACCGGCGCTCCAGTTCGCTCCCGGAAGCGAAGGTTCTGTCATACAGATGTCTAAATCGGCCACTACAGTGCAGTTTTCGAGTCCAACCGAAGGAGGGCGACATGCCATTCAGTCAACTGGCACAGGGGACCGCCGGCCGGCGCAGCGGCGTAGCGGTATGGCGGAAAATTGCCGATTCCCTGACCACTGAAATTCGTGACCGTGTGTATGCCGAAACGGGCCGTTTACCCGGTGAAGTGGAGCTGTCTGCGCGCTTTGGCGTGAACCGCCATACGCTACGGCAGGCAGTGGCCGCGTTACAAACCGACGGCATTGTCCGTGTGGAGCCCGGACGGGGTATGTTTGTGCAGCACGAGTTACTGGACTATGCCCTGTCAAGGCGGACACGGTTCAGTGAAAACCTGCGTCGCCAGGGTCTGTTGCCCAGCAAACAACTACTAGCCGCGCACGAGATGCCCGCGCCGCCGCGTGCTGCCATTGAACTCAAATTGGACAAGGGGGCAGCCGTGTTGATGGTGGAGACCCTGGATGAAGCCAACGACTCCCCTATCGGGCTGGCCACGGCCTATTACCCGGCCTTGCGTTTTTCAGGGCTGCAAAAAATGCTCTCCCAGGGCACCCACACGACTGAAATTCTGAAGCACTTTGGGGTGCAGGACTACGTCCGCACCATGAGTCGCATCACCACACAAATGCCGTCGGATGAAACAGCACGACTGCTCAAGCAACCTACCAACCGCCCCTTGCTCTGCGTGGAGAGTGTGGATGTGGACATGGAGGGCGTACCCATCAAATATGGCGAGACGGTCTTTTGTGGAGACAGGGTTCAACTGGTGGTGGACGCGGAGAGTGCCTTGTGAAGCCCCGCTACGCAATCTATTTCACGCCGGCCAATCGCTCGCCCTGGTGGGACTTTGGCGCGCATTGGTTGGGTCGGGACGAAAGCACCGATACCACCTTGCCGCAACCGCGCGTGGCAGGTATCTCCGCAGAGGCGCTTCAACAAGCCACCATTTACCCCAGACGTTATGGTTTCCATGCCACGCTAAAAGCGCCTTTTGCGTTGACGGAGAGCGTAGATTTGGAGCTGCTGAAAATCCGTATGCATGCGCTTGCGGCCACCCTCAGCCCAGTGTCACTGGGGCCGATGGAAGCCATCCGTATGGGGGATTTCGTAGCCCTGGCGCCACGGCATCCGCCGCCGAATCTGGCAACGCTGGAGGCAGCCTGTGTGACCACGCTGGACGATATGCGTGAGCCGCTGAGCCCCCTCGACCTGGTTCGCAGGCTCTCACCACAACTCGACGCACGCGCGCTCGACTTGCTCAATCAGTATGGCTACCCACACGTGCTGGAACGGTTTCAGTTGCACATGACATTGACCTCTCCGGTGAATGACGTCTTGGCGACCAAGGTCATACAGGCTGTCTCGGACACCGTAGACCAGCTGAATGCGCGCTGTCCAATGGTTCTCGACCGCTTGTGCGTGTTCAAAGAACCAGGACCCGGGCAAGCCTTTCGCCGCCTGTTCGACGTGGCACTATCGCCATGAGCGGACTATGGGTGTTTGTGTGCGGGGCTTCCGGCGCTGGAAAGGACAGTGTCATGGGCTGGGCGGCAACCCATCTTGGAGACTACCCTGCCGTGGTTTTCGCGCGGCGCATGGTGACACGTGCTCCGCACGGCGGATCAGACCACGATCCGGTCACGCCTGCGCAGTTTTCCCGGTTGTTGGCGTCCGGCCAATTGGCCTGGCACTGGGCGGCTCACGGTTTTGAATACGGCATTGATGTGCGTTACGCGGCCGACGTAGCAGCTGGCCGCACCGTCGTGGTAAACGGCTCGCGAGAACATGCAGTCGGGCTGTTGTCAACCGCCAATGTACGGGTGGTAAATATCATGGCGGAGAAGGAACTACTTGCCGCCAGGCTGGAGCGTCGCGGCCGCGACGCTCCCCAGGAAGTAGCAGCGCGACTGGAGCGAAATGACCGTTTCGAAAACCTGCAAACCCACCACACCATTGTCAACCGTGGCTTGTTGGCAGATGCGGGGCGTTCCTTGGTGCACTACCTGGCGCCAGGCGCCTAGATAAAAGGCTTGCGTATACGTGCCGAGATGACATCGATAAGCGTCACGGAAACAATGATGATGATCATGACGGCAGCTGTCTCAGCATATTGAAAGCCGCGAATGATTTCCCACAGAATCACACCTATGCCGCCGGCGCCCACCATGCCCACCACCGAGGCAGAACGCACATTGGACTCAAAGCGATACAGTGAATAGGAAATCCATAACGGCAGCACTTGCGGAATGACGCCATAGACAATTTCTTCCAGCGCGTTGGCGCCAGTGGCGCGTATGCCCTCGACCGGCTGGGAATCGATGGACTCCACTGCTTCGGAAAACAGCTTGGCCAAGATGCCGGTGGTGTGCACCCACAGGGCCAGCACACCCGCAAAAGGCCCAAGACCCACGGCCACAATGAAGAGCATGGCAAACACCATCTCATTGATGGCCCGGGCAGAGTCCATCAACCGCCGGATGGGCTGGTAAACCCAAACGGGGGCAATGTTGGCTGATGACAGCAAACCGAACGGAATCGCACAAATGACGGCCAGCACCGTGCCCCACAAAGCAATTTGCAAGGTGACCACCATTTCATGGGCGTAAATGCGCCAGTCGTGGAAATTCGGCGGGAAGAAACCCGCCGCATAGGTGGCCATATTGCCCGCGTCCGCAAACAAGGCACCGGGGCGCATGTCGGCCCCCTCCCATGATCCCGCCAACAAGGCTAGTAACACCCCCCACATGATCAAACCTCCCCACGAGCGCTTTTGCGCACGCGGTGATCTGGAGATGAAGTCCGCTTTGGCGGGGGTACTAGTAATTGCTGGAGGGATCATGGTTTCCACGGTCTTGGTCCGGTGCAAGGCTACGGCTTACTTGGCCGAGGCGAGCTTGGCGTTCAGGGCGTCCAGCTTTTGGTTGATTTCACTGATTTTTTTGTTCTTCTCAGCGGCATCCATGGCGGTGTCGTTTTCCAGTTTGATCTTCGCCGAGAAGAAAGCCAACTGGCGGATGGGAATCAATTGGTCGTCGGTGGATGCAGCAAAACCACCGGCGGGGATAGGCGCAATCTTCGCCTTTTCTTCCGCGGCTTTAGCACCTTTGCCATAAGACAGCATGAATTCTTTCAGTTTCACTTTCAGGTTGGGGGGCAGGTCCTTGCGCCACACAAACGGATCGGACGCGATCAGTGGAGATTTCCAGACGATGCGAATATTCTTCACCAGGTCGGCCTTGGTCTGCTCCATCTTTTCATACTCTTCGGTATTGAAGGTGGCCACGTCGATTTGCTTGTTGGCAGCGGCCATGAAATTGGCAATGTGGTTGGCGCCACGAATGGTTTTGAAGTCGGTCTTGGGGTTGATGTTGTTCTTGGCAAACACGTAGTAGCTGGGCACCAGAAAACCCGATGTGGAGTTGGGGTCGCCAATGCCGAAATTGATGTCCTTCGTGTGCTTGATCACATCGTTGAGGTTCTTGTAGGGAGAATCCTTGTGCGTGATCAACAGCGAGTTGTAGCCTTCGGTTCCATCGGTGCGGATCATCTTGGCAAAAATTTCGCCGTCTGCACGGTCGACTGCTTCCATGGCGGATTTATTGCCGAAATACCCGACTTGCACCTTGTTGAAGCGCATGGCTTCGATGATGCCGGCGTAGTCTGTCGCAAAGAATGGAGTGATCTTCACACCGACATTCTTTTCCATGTCGCCCAAAAATGCCTCCCAGTTTTTCTTCAATGCACCAGAAGAGTCGGTGGCAATAATGCCAAAGTTGATCGCAGTCACATCCGCTGCAGTGGCCGTTGTCACGTGTCCTGCTAGGGCAATTGCAGTGACCACCAGCAGGCGGCTGACGCTTCGTCTTGTTACGTTAGAAATCATGTTCATTCTCCAAAAAAGTTCGGTTAATCAAGGGTTACGGGGGATTTGGGGTGGAGATCAAGCCGCCTTGGCTGCAACCAGGGCAAGCGGTGACGGCGCACTGCTGTGGCGCTTGTCCTGCAACACAGAAATGTGGTCTGGCAAGGCCAGTATTTCGTCGGCCTCGGCACCATAGAGTTCGCGCAGCAAGGCAGGCGTCAGCGCAACCGACGGGCCGTCAAACACAATGGCGCCCGCACGCAAGGCGACGGTGCGCGCGCAATACTTCATGGCTACATTGACCTGGTGAAGTGACACCACCACTGTGCACCGGTCTTCCTGGTTGACTTTGGCCAGTATTTCCATCACATTGCGCGAGGACTCAGGGTCTAGCGAAGCAATTGGCTCGTCGGCCAATATTACTTTGGCACCCTGCACCATGGCGCGCGCAATGGCCGCTCGTTGCTGCTGCCCGCCAGAGAGGGTGGATGCCCTTTGTGCATGGCAATCGGCAATGCCGACGCGACGTAGTGCCTCGACGCCGCGCGCAATTTCATCCGGCTTGAACCAGCGCAACAGGCTCCGCCACAAGGGCATCTGATGCAAAGTACCCACCAACACGTTAACGATGACGGGCAGGCGGTCCACCAAATTAAATTGCTGAAAGACAAATCCGACGCCGGCGCGGATGCCTCGAATGTCCGGTGCGATCTTTCCACCGCTTTGCACGGTTCTGCCGTGAACCTGCAACAGACTTTGCTCTGCCACGTCGCTGGTCATCAGGCCGGCAATATGCCGAAGCAAGGTCGATTTACCGGAGCCGGACGCCCCAATCAGCGCAACCATTTCACCGGCTTCGATGCTGAGGTCAATATTCTTCAAAGCCTTGCGGCCACCGGGAAAAGTCTTGTTCAATGCACTGATTTGGATAGCGGTAACCATCGGACCTCCTATTGGATGGACCAAATCTAACGACGCAACATGTCAAATTCATGTCGGCACACCTGCGCTGCGTGCATCGTCGAACCCGAACTACACATGCATCAACTGCTTGAAGTCCGCCGCGCGGCGACGCGACATTTCTAGGCGTAGCCCGTCGTTCAGTTGCAGCGTCACCGCACCCGTGCTGGACGGTGTCACATTGGCCACATGGTCCAGTTTGACGATATGGCAGCGGCTGGCCCTGAAGTACAGGCACGCGGACCGGGGTGGCGCAAGCGCCTGCAGGAGGGCTTTCAGGTGATGACGGCGCTGTATCCGGCGTGTGATTTTGAGAAGCGGCTGGAGCGTGCCACGGGTTGAACGACTGTCATTCAGAGTGCTTATTGATACTTTTAGAAATTCATGACAAAGAAATTTCCGTTCACTCTGAGGTTGTATTTCCGATCATCCTGAGGTATCGAAGGAAGGCTCTCATTGCAAGCTTGCCCTTCGATACCTCAGGGCGAACGGTAAAAGTTAACACTTCATCGGGCCCAAGCAAAAACCGGAGCAGCGTCACTCACATCCGCAGCGGCGACGCATACCCCGTCATCTCCAGATACCCGCGCCCGACCTGCGTGCCGTTGCTGTCGATCAAATCGCTCAGGCCTTCCCAGTAAATCGCGCCGGTGGACTGGCGGCTGTCGAGTTCCTGGTTGTCGATGACGGCTTTGATGGTGTAGAAGTCTGCGGGGGTGCGAACGATCCACTCGACCGGGTAGGTGGTTTGGGTGAGCGGGCTTTTCCAGAAGCGCACGGGTTTGAAAATGACTTCGCCGCGACTGAAAATGTAGGGCTGGCCGCCGGCGGCGCGGAAGGAGCCCCCGTCCCACACGGCGCCGCCGTTTTTATCGCGCAGCCTGAAGGCGGTCAGCGCGCTGCCGTCGTCCAGGTTCATGCCGATCCAGTCCCAGCCGGTGGCGTCGGGGGGCAGGATTTCTTCGCTCCATTCGTGGTCGAGCCAGGCGGTGCCGGTCACCTCAAATGCCTTGCCCTGCAACTGCAGCGTGCCGCGTGTGGCAAGTTGCGGCTGGCTGTAGTAGTAGCTGGCCTGCTGTTCGCTGGGGCCTTTGCGGGACAAGCCCTGCCGGCCCTGCAGCAGCACCGGCTGGGTCTCGGTGAACTGCAGCTTCAGGCCGAAATCGCTGGCGGGCAGTTCGGCGGCGTAGCGGCTGCCGCCGATGCCGTTTCCTTGGCCAGCTGCGCTGCCGGGCAGCACGGCGAGCGACCAGTCGCGCAGCTTGAGGTTCATGTCGGTGTCGCTGGCGGTGGCTATGTCGAACCCTTCGCGTGCGATGCGCTGGTCGTGCCAGAGTTTTTTGCCCTGCACGTCGGTGATGGCGGCATGCGCAAACACGAGTTGCCTGGCCGCAAACTTTGAGGCCATGGCCTGCGTGCCATCAACACGTGAGCGGAAAAAGGTCAGCTGAAAACCGAACGCCCGGCTGCCGGCGGCGGCATGGCCGGTGATGTACCACCACTCGGTGCGAAAGTCGGGGTGCGCGCCCCGGTCACGCGGAAAGGTGAGGGTCTTGAGCGGCAGGGCATTGGCCAGGCGGGTGCCAAAAACCCCCGCAAGGCCGGCAGCCAGCAAAACGCTGCGACGCGGCAGGCCGGGCGCCTGCGCGGCGGGAAACAGGGGAGGGTGCATGCGGTGATTCTGGCAGCAAGCCGGCGAATCGCGGGGCTGCCTGCGTGATTTCCCTTGATTGCGTTGCGTCATCGCGCGGTCTATCCTTCGGGTGCTTCAACCACGCTTTCATCACGCTCACGCAGGAGTTGCGCCATGTACCAACGAATTTTGCTGGCTTATGACGGTTCGGAAACCGGGCAGCAGGCCTTGCTGGAATGCCGCGAGGTGGCGCAGTGGAGCCGTGCCGCCGTGAGCCTGGTGGCGGTGACGCCGCTCTATATCAACATGGTGGGCGTGGAGGCGGGCATTTACGACAGCGACCTGGCCGCCGAGGAGAAGGAAAAATACACCGGCATTCTGAACGACGGTCTGCAGAAGCTGCAGGCGGCCGGCTTTCAGGCCACGGGCGAAGTGCTGCTGGGTGAAACGGTCGATGAAATCGTCAGGTACGCGCGCAAGATAGAGGCCGATTTGATCGTGGTCGGCCACCGGCATCTGGACGGCTGGGCGGCCCGCTGGTGGCGCGGGTCGGTGTCCAAATCATTGATCGAGCACGCGCCCTGCAGTGTGCTGGTCGTCATTACCCACTGAAGTTTGCGCACGCCGCGCCATTGGGAGCCGCAGCGCACGATGGTTTCAGCCCCAAGGGTCTTGATTCTCCCGTTCGCCCTGAGCGTCGAAGGGTTTGCACTGGCTTCGGAAAAGTCCGGCACGAACGGCGCAGCTATATGACGGCGCCGAATCAATAGGGCGACAGTGCCCCGGGCGCTGTCTGGAAAATAACCTCGCCGCTGGGCACATGCACCACGCGCACCTGCTGGCGCGTCGGGTCGGCCACGCTTTTGACGGCGACGGCTACCGCCAGCGAACTGTCGGCGTAGAGGTGCTCGAAGGTTCCAGGGCTGAAGGGCAGCAGGCTGCCGGGGTGCGGGGATCGGGTTTCAATGCGGTATTGGGCGGAAGGCATGGGGAAGACCTCGCTTGAACTGACGGTGACAACACGGGTTCTACAGACTGGGCGGGTGACTTCGCGGGGTCACGTTCACGTTGATCTGGATCGATTTCAATTCATGGCTGACAACGCACTGAACGTATCCTATGCCTCGCACGCGGGGTAGTGATGACAGTACGGCGTCAAAACCGTTACCGCCGTAAGCAAACGAAAGCCTGCATGGCCGTGCGGCGGCAGATAGCCCCAAGCTTCAGCCGCGGCTACCAGTCTTCCTTCACGGCCAGCACGGCATCCTTGCCTGCCGCCGCGCGGCCCGCCAGCCAGGCTGTTACTGTGCCGGCGGCCACCACGGCGGCGCACAGGGCCACCAAGCGCAGCCACGGCACCTGCAGGTCCATGGTCCAGTGAAAGCTCTGCGGGTTGACGACGTGCACCAGCACGGTCGATACCGCCAGGCCCAGGCCCAGCCCGGCCAGGGCGCCGATCACCGTCCAGGCGGCGCCTTCACCGGCCACCACCGCCAGGATTTGCCGGCGCGTCAGGCCCAGGTGCGCCAGCAGGCCGAACTCCTTGCGGCGGGCCAGCACCTGCGCGCTGAAGCTGGCGGCCACGCCGAACAGGCCAATGCCGATCGCCACGCCCTGCAGCCAGTACGTGACGGCAAAGCTGCGGTCAAAAATCCTCAGGGACGTCGCGCGAATCTGGCTGACCGACGCCAGTTCGACCAGGCCTTGCGCGCCGGCCTGCTGCGCCGCCAGGCTGCGCACCGACTGCTGCACCTGCGCGTCGGGCACGCTGCCGGTCAGCCACAGCGCCAGATCATTGACGCGAAGGTCGCCGGTCAGCCGCTGGAAGTCCCGCGCGTCCATCGCGATGGCGCCGAACTGGCGGGCGTAGTCCCGCCAGACACCCGCCACGTAGAAGCGGACGGTGTTTTGCGGAGCCGCATTCGCTATCAAATCAGTAGCTGCCCGCGCAGGTGTTTCCTGGGCTAGAGCACTAAAAACCTTTGAAAGCGGGCTGAAATACGTGCCCGGGCGCGCGCCATACAGGTCCACCATCGCCTCGCTGACATAGATCGCCGTGGCGCCCGCCGGCACCGGCAGCGGGCTGCCAACCAGCGGCAGTGTGGTGGCCGGGTCGCCAAGGGGGCGGGCGATCAGGGCGACGGCCGGCTGGGCGGCATCGAGCAGCAGTTGCGTGGTGCGCAGGGCGCTGACCCGCGCCACGCCGGGCAGGGTGCCGAGCGCCTGCACAAAGCCGGGTGAAAAATAGGCGGTGTCGCCGGCCGGGGTACCGATGGCCGTGCGTACATACAGGTCCGCTGGCAGCACCACGTCGAGCCACTGCGTCACGGAATCGCGAAAGCTCGCCACCATCACGGTCAGCGCCACCGCCAGGCTGAGCGACGCGACCACACCGCTGACGGCCACGGCGGCGCTCTCGCGCACGCGGCGCGCCCGCTCGACGGCCAGCATCGGCAGCAGGCGCTGCGCCACCAGCGCGCTGAGCCGGTCATACAGCAGGGCGATCAGCCACGGCAGCGCCGTGATGCCGCCAATCAGCAGCAGTGCGACCGACACATAGGCTGCCAGCGGAATGCCAAACACGGGCGGCAGCATGGCCAGCAGGCCGCCGGCGGCGATCAGTATCAGGCTGACCCAATGGCTTTTGCCCCGGCCGGGTGCGGCCCCCAGTCCCTTGAGTGTTTGTGCCGGTGGCAGGCTTTGCGCGGCACGCGCCGGCCACCAGCCGCCCACGCCGGCAGCGGCCACGCCCAGCGCGCCGTAGATCAGCGCGGCCCCGCCCGACCATTGCAGCGCCGGCGCCACGCCGGCAAAGTAGCCACCGCCCAGGTCACCCCCCAGCAGGCGCAGCGCCAGGCCCGCCAGGGCCGTGCCCAGCGCAATGCCGAGCGCGCTGCCCAGCGCACCCAGCAGCAGTGATTCAACCAGCACCAGCTGCAAACGCTCGCGGCCGGTCAGGCCCAGCACGCCGAGCAGCGCAAACTGCTGCGCACGCTTGGCCACACTCAGCGACAGCACCGAAAACACCAGAAACGCCCCGGTGAAAAGCGCCACCAGCGCCAGCACCGTCAGGTTGACGCGGTAGGCGCGCGACAGGTTGCTGACGCGCTCGGCATCGTCGCCCGGCGCCGTCGCCCTGACGTTGGCCGGCAGGGCCAGGCTGGCGAGAAACCGGGCCGGGTCGGTTCCAGCCTTCAGGCGCACATCAATGCGCGAGAGCTGCCCGGTCTGGCCGAACAGATCCTGCGCGGCGGCGATGTCCATCACGGCCAGCGCATTGCCGCCCGTACTGACGCTGCCGCCCACCGTGACGCGGCGCAACTGCAGGCCGCTTTGCACCTGCAGCGTGGCGTCGCCGAACGCCTGCCGCGCTGCCGGGTTCAGAAAAATCAAGCCCGGTGCAAACAGCGCAAAACGATCCGCCGCCGCCGCGCTGCCTGAAAGCACAGGCAGCAGCGCCGGCGCAATCGTGGCGATGGCCAGCACGTCCACGCCCACAATGCGCAAGGGCTGGCGTTGGCCCGCAGGGCCGCCGTCGCCGATGGCGTAGGTCGAGACTTCGAGCACCGGGCTGGCGATCTGCACCTGCGGGTGATTGGCCACGCGCCGGTAAAGCGATTCGTCGAAGCTGCCCTGCACCGCGCGCAACTCCAGGTCGGGCTGGCCATTGACGGAACGCACCGCCTGGGAAAACTCGCTCAGTGCCGACGCGTTGATCAGCTGCACCGAAAACGCCAGCGCCACGCCCAGCATGACCGCCACCACGGCCGCCGCGTTGCGCCACGGGTGGTGCTTCAGCTCCTGCCATGAGAAAGTTTTGAGAAGCGCGATCATGCCGGGGTCTGCGTCGGGTTCGGTATCGGGTTCGGTGTTGTATAAATTGGCACGTTGCAGCGCACGCCTGCAGCAGCCCTTGATGGAAGCTCGAACATGCTGACCTTGCCTACTTTCGATGATGTGACGGCCGCCGCCAGCCGGCTTGCAGGCCACGCGCACCGCACGCCGGTGCTGCAGTCCCGCACCGTCAATGACATGCTGCAGGCCAGTGTATTCTTCAAGTGCGAGAACTTTCAGCGCATGGGGGCATTCAAGTTTCGCGGCGCTTTCAATGCGCTGTCGCGCTTTGATGCCGCGCAGCGCAAGGCCGGCGTGGTCACGTTTTCGTCAGGCAACCATGCGCAGGCGGTAGCGCTGTCGGCGCGGCTGCTGGGCATGCCGGCCGTGATCCTGATGCCGCTCGACGCGCCCAGCGCCAAAATGCAGGCCACGCGCGGTTATGGCGCCGAGGTGGTCACCTACGACCGCTTCACGCAAGACCGCGAAGCGCTAACCCGCGAGATCGCCGCAGCGCGCGGCATGACGCTGATCCCGCCCTACGACCACCCCGACGTGATCGCTGGCCAGGGCACGGCCGCCA
>NCGI01000250.1 GCA_002256925.1 Polaromonas sp. 28-63-22 | reverse complement strand
TTTTTTGGACCGATCACGGTGCTGTGGTTTCTGGCCATCGCCGCCACGGGCGTGATGCAGATTGCGCAAAACCCCGAGGTGCTGAGCGCGGTATGGCCGACGCATGCGGTGCGCTTCGCGGTGGAGCATTACCACATCGCTTTTCTGACGCTGGGCGCGGTATTTTTGTGCGTGACAGGCGCTGAAGCGCTTTATGCCGACATGGGGCACTTCGGTAAATTGCCGATTCGCCTGGCCTGGTTTGGCCTGGTCATGCCCTCGCTGATCCTCAACTATTTTGGTCAGGGCGCGCTGGTGCTGGCCAACCCGAAGGCCGCCGAAAATCCGTTTTACCTGATGACGCCTGACTGGGCGCTGGTTCCCATGGTGGTGCTGGCCACCGCCGCAACGGTGATCGCATCGCAAGCGCTGATCTCCGGGGCGTTTTCGGCGACCAAGCAAACCATCCAGATGGGTTTTTTGCCGCGGCTGAGCATTCTTCACACCTCGGTTCGCGACACCGGACAAATCTACATTCCGGTGGTCAACTGGCTGCTGCTGGCCGGCGTGATTGCCGCCGTAGGCCTGTTTGGCACCTCCAGCTCGCTGGCCGCCGCCTACGGTATTTCCGTCAGCATGGTGATGGTCATCACCACGGTGTTGACCTTCTTTGTCGTGCGGTACCGCTGGAAGTACCCGCTGTGGATCAGCCTGCTCGCCAGCAGCCTTTTTCTCGCGGTGGATCTGGCCTTTTTTGCATCCAACTCGCTGAAGATTGCGCAGGGAGGCTGGTTTCCGCTGGTGCTCGCTGGCGGGCTTTACACCGTCATGGCGACCTGGAAGCAGGGCCGTCACCTGCTCAACGAGAAGCTGCGCGCCGATGCCATCGCGCTGCCGGCCTTTCTGGATTCGGTGTTTTTGAGCCCGCCCGCCCGCGTCGAGGGCACCGCCGTGTTCCTGACCGCCGAGCCGGGCACCGTGCCCAATGCCATGCTGCACAACCTCAAGCACAACAAGGTGCTGCATGAGCAGAACCTGTTCGTCACCGTGCGCAACCACGAGGTGCCGTGGATCGGCATGGACAAGCGGCTTGAAATCGAATCGCTGGGCCACCACTGCTGGCAGGTGGTGATTCACTACGGCTTCAAGAACGACCCCGATGTGCCCAGTGCACTGCAGCGCATCAAGAACCGCGGCTGTCCGATCGAAGCCATGACCACCAGCTACTTTTTGTCACGCGACGTGGTGATCCCCACCCTGGGCAGCGGCATGGCCGCGTGGCGCGAAAAGCTCTTTGCGCAGATGCACCACAACGCCAGCGGCGCGGCAGATTTTTTGAACCTGCCCAACAACGCCGTGGTCGAGCTGGGCAGCAAGATCGAGATCTAAACGGGCGGCGGGCGGCTTGAAATCAAGAGCCATTGGGGCCGCCAGCCCAGGAAATACCTGCGCCAGCAGCTATTAAATTCATAGCGACTGGTGGCTTGCCCTACCGGTTCCCGAAGCCGCCTTCAACCGCCGGCCCGGCCCTTGACCTGCGCCACAGCCATCAGAAAATCATCCAGCACTGCCGCGTCGTCTATCGTGTCCGAGCCGGCCTGGTGAAATTCCGGGTGCCACTGCAGCGCGGCGATATAGCTCTTCGACGGATCCTTGCGACGGATGGCTTCGATGATGCCGTCGCTCACGCTGTAAGCTTCAGCCACGAACTCGGGTGACAGGTCCTTGATGGCCTGGTGGTGAATGCTGTTGACGCGCACGCGCTCGACGCCGGGGTACAACGCTGACAGCCGCGAGCCGGGCACGATGTCCACGCTGTGGAAATTGAGGTCGTAGATGGCGGCGTCGCGGTGCACAAACGAGTCGGCCACCTGGGTCGAAATGTCCTGGTACAGCGTGCCGCCGTAGGCCACATTGAGCAGCTGCAGACCGCGGCAGACGCCAAACACCGGCTTGCCGGCGGCCACGAAGGCAGCCACCAGCGCCTTGTCGTAGTCGTCGCGCACGCGGTCGCCGGCCCACTGCTCTTCGAGGGGTTCCTCGCCGTAGCTGCCGGGCCAGACGTCGGCTCCGCCGTGCAGCACCAGGCCGTCCAGCCATTCGGCGTAATGGGTGTAGGTCACGTCGCCGCGCTGCGTGCTGCCGGTCGGGCAGGGCACCATCACCACCATCGCGCCCGTGGACATGAGCCAGTGGGCGATCGACTGCTCGACGTACTGCAGGGTTTTGCCGCTGAAGAGCGAACGGGTCGGGTCGGCGTGCGAAAAGCAGGCCGACAGGCCGATCTTCAGCCGGCTCGCCGTGATGAGCTCGGGCGTGTCCGGGGTCAGGGCACGGGGCGGCGGGAGCGATGCAAAAGGGGTGCTCGTCATACGCTGGCACCCGTCGGGGTGCGAAGAAGTGTCAGGAGGGTGAAGGCGCGCGCGGCGCTGCGCCCGGCGGGCTCAAGCCCAACATCGTAAAGGCATGCCGTCGGGGACGTGCGGCAGGCCCCTCGGTTCCCCCGCGCCGGCAGGGGTTTGGCGACATCTCATCTGCTATGAATAGCATAGCTGGTTACGCAGGTAATACAAGGGTTGTAGGCCTTTTTGTCACGAAAGACGGATCTCGCCAGCGGCAAAACGCACCGTCACGCGCGTGCCGGGGCCGTGCGGGGCCGCCTGTGCGGAGCTGGTCGGGCTGGCGTCTTCAATGCTGATGGTGGCGTCGTGCTGCATGGCGATTTCCTGCACGATGGCCAGCCCCAGGCCCGAGCCATCGACGTTGGTGCCCAGCGCCCGGTAGAAAGGCTGAAACACCAGCGTGCGCTCCGACTCGGGAATGCCGGGCCCGGAATCCTCGACCAGCAGCACCAGCACGCCGCTGAAGCGGTCTGTCAATATCCGCAGCGTGACGCGGCCTTTTTCGGGCGTGTAGTTGAGGGCGTTGTCGAGCAGGTTGCGCACCAGCTCCTTGAGCAGCGTCGGGTTGCCGTCGAGCTGGCTGGCCTGTTCGCCGGCGGCCGGGCCGTCGTAGCCCAGGTCGATGCCTTTTTCGAGCGCCCGAGGCACCGAATCGGCCATCACCTCGCGGGCAATGTGCACCAGGTCCACGCGCTGCTTGGCCAGGCTGCGGCCAGTGGTTTCGGCCCGCGCCAGCGCCAGCAACTGGTTGACGGTGTGGGTGGCGCGAATGCTGGAGCGGCCGATCTGCTTGAGGGATTTTTTCAGCTCGTCCGCATCGGTTTCGCGCTGCGCCAGATCGGCCTGCATGCGCAAGCCGGCCAGCGGTGTCTTGAGCTGGTGCGCGGCATCGGCCAGAAACCGTTT
>NCGI01000249.1 GCA_002256925.1 Polaromonas sp. 28-63-22 | reverse complement strand
CGATGCCCTGAGCCTGCCGTACGGCGCGAAGAAGCGGCTGGAGCTTGCGATTGCGCTGGCCGCCAGCCCCGCGCTGCTGCTGCTCGACGAACCGGCGGCTGGCCTGGCAGAGCAGGAGCGCAGCAGCCTGATGCAGCTGGTGCGGCGGCTGGCGTCGGGCGGCATGGCGGTGCTCTACACCGAACACAATATGGACGCGGTGGCCGGCGTGGCCGATCGCGTGCTGGTGCTCATCGAAGGGCGGCTGGCAGCGCAGGGCACTTTCGACGAGATCGCGCGCGACCCGGCCGTAAGACAGCGTTACCTGGGCGAGGGAGCGACACGTGGCTGAGCCGGCAAACGGGATGCAGGCAGCGGCGGACCCGCAACAGGCACCCGCTGGCGTAAGCCTCGACATCCGGGGGCTCAACGCCTTCTACGGCCCGGTGCAAGCGCTGTTCGATGTGTCGCTGCAGCTCAGGGCAGGTGAGTTCGTGGTGCTGCAGGGCCTCAATGGCGCGGGCAAATCCACGCTGCTGAAGGCCCTGATGGGGCTGGAGGTTCGCACCGAAGGCAGCCTGGCCTACCAGACCGCCACGGGGCCGCAAGACCTGGCGCCGTGGGACACCTGGCGGCGCGCGCGCGCGGGCCTGGGCTACGTGGCCGAAGACCGCCGCCTTTTCACCGGCCTGACGGTGCGTGAAAACCTGCGTGTGGCGGCAGGCGGGGGCGCCGCAAGCCAGGAGGCGAGGGTGCTCGATTTGTTTCCGGTCCTGAAGACCATGCTGGGGCGTCCGGCCAGCCAGATGAGCGGCGGCGAGCAGCAAATGCTGGCGATTGCCCGCACGCTCATGACCGGTCCGCGCCTGTTGCTGCTCGATGAACCCTGCGAAGGCATTGCGCCAGTGCTGGTGGAGGCCATTCGGGACGCGCTGCTGGTTCTTCAAGCCGACGGAATGCCCATGCTGGTCGCCGAGCAGAACCAGCTGCTGGCCGCCAGCGCGGATCGGCTCGTGCTGCTTGTTGCGGGTAAAGTCAGGGGTTCATGAGCGCGCACCCGGAACCATCCCGGGCCGCCCCTTCCCCTTCCTTTTTTGAAAGACCAAGTCATGACGACCACCACACCATCCGGCCTGCAGTATGAAGACACCGTGCTCGGCACAGGCGCCATCGCCAAGGCCGGACAAAACGTCAAGGTGCACTACACCGGCTGGCTCTACAACGGGGGCGTCCAGGGCGCCAAATTCGATTCCAGCAAGGACCGTGGGCAGCCGTTCGAGTTTTCACTCGGCGCCGGACAGGTCATCCGTGGCTGGGACGAAGGCGTACAGGGCATGTCGGTCGGCGGCACGCGTCGCCTGATCATTCCCGCCGAACTGGGCTACGGCGCGCGCGGCGCGGGCGGGGTCATTCCGCCAAACGCCACCTTGCTGTTCGAAGTGGATTTTCTCGGCACCTGATCCGTCGGTGCGGTTTGCAAGCGTTTGCACGGTTTTAGCGCCCCCGGTTAGCCTTCATGATCATCACCAGCCTGCTCGATACCGACCTGTACAAGTTCACCATGATGCAGGTGGTGCTGCATCAGTTTCCGGGCGCCGAGGTTGAATACCGCTTCAAGTGCCGCAATGCGGGCGCGCCCGGCGTGGGCCCGCTCGCGCCCTACGTGAACGAGATTCGCGAGGAAATCCGGGCGCTCTGCAATCTGCGTTTTCAGGAGGCCGAACTGGCGTACCTGAAAACCATGCGGTTCATCAAGAGCGACTTCGTCGATTTTCTGGCCTTGTTCCGGCTCAACGAAAAATACGTCAGCGTGACCGCGCTGCCATCCGGCGAGATCGACGTGTCGATCAGGGGCCCCTGGCTGCACACCATCCTGTTTGAAATCCCGGTGCTGGCCATCATCAATGAGGTTTACTTCCGCAACACCCGGAAGCAGCCCGATTTGAACGAAGGCCGGCGGCGGCTGGACACCAAGATCGGGCAGCTCCAGGCCGATGGTTTGCGCGAACTCAAGATTGCCGACTACGGCACCCGTCGCCGGTTTGGCAAGGTCTGGCACGAGGAAGTCTTGCGTGCCCTCACGGCCCGGCTTGGCACGGGGGCGCTGGGGCAATTGGCCGGCACCAGCAATGTCCTGTTTGCGATGAAGCTGGGCCTGACCCCGCTCGGCACCATGGCGCACGAGTACCTGCAGGCCTGCCAGGCTCTTGGGCCCCGTCTGCGCGACAGCCAGGTGTTCGGCTTTGAGTCGTGGGCCCGGGAATACCGTGGCGACCTCGGTATTGCGTTGTCGGATGTTTACGGCATGAGCGCTTTTTTGCGCGACTTTGATCTGTATTTTTGCAAGCTGTTCGACGGCGCCCGTCATGACAGCGGAGACCCGTTTCAGTGGGGCGAGCGCATGCTGGCGCACTACGCCAAAAATCGTGTGGACCCGAAAACCAAAACGCTCATCTTCAGCGACGGCCTCACGGTGCCGCGCACCATCGAGCTGTACCAGCAGTTCAAGGGCCGCTGCCAGCTGGCGTTCGGTATCGGGACCAACCTGACCAACGACCTGGGCTACGAGCCACTGCAGATTGTCATGAAGATGATTCGCTGCAACGGCCAACCGGTTGCCAAGCTGTCCGATACGCCGTCGAAGAACATGCTGGACGATGAGAAGTATCTGGCCTACCTGCGTCAGGTTTTTGATGTGGCCTGAGGCCCGCCCCGACGCTGTCGCCCTTCGCCGTCAGCAGCGCAGGCCCTTTGTCCGCTGGATGGTTGCCGCAGGCGTGCTGGGGTTCTTGCCCGGATTCGCTGGCGCGGCAGAAATCGATGGCGGTGCCTTGTCTGTGTGGTGGTCCATTCCCTTCGCAGGCATTTTGCTGTCAATCGCCCTCCTGCCTTTGCTGGCGCCTGCGTTCTGGCACCACCATTTCGGGAAAGTTTCGGCTGCCTGGACGCTGGCTTTTTTCATCCCGTTTGCAGCCTTGTTCGGCCCGGCGCTGGCGGGCGGCAGTCTGGTGCACGCTTTGCTCGCCGAATACATTCCCTTCATCGTGCTGCTGACGGCGCTGTACACGATTGCAGGCGGTATTTTTATTCGCGGCAACCTGCATGGAAGTCCGGCACGCAACACCGGCCTTCTGGCGATTGGCACCGTGCTCGCCAGTGTCATGGGAACCACCGGCGCGTCGATGCTGATGATTCGTCCGCTGATCCGCGCCAATGACAACCGCAACCATAAAACCCATGTGGTGGTGTTCTTCATCTTTCTGGTGTCGAACGTGGGTGGCTCGCTGACGCCGCTGGGCGATCCGCCGCTGTTTCTGGG
>NCGI01000248.1 GCA_002256925.1 Polaromonas sp. 28-63-22 | reverse complement strand
AGGGCTCAGGAAATGGCGGGTTCTGACAAAAGTGAGCGCCTACGCCTACGCATACAGGTGGCCGGGCGCAGGCGCGGGCGCATGCTCGACCCTGGTACGGATCGACAGACGGGGCGTCTCGAAGGCGTCTCGTTAAAGCGTCGGGCTGTCGCCCCGCCGGGGGGACTCAGTCGGCGGGCTGCGAAAAATAGTTCAGGGCTGCCTCTACCTCGGAGGCCTGCACGTCTGGCGCCAAGGTCACCCTGCCGTGCATGGCGACGAGCGCTTCGGCGCCGCCGTTTCGCAGGGCTCTGATCGCCAGCGCGGCATCCTTGGGGGCATCGAAACCCTGGCTTTGCAGCAGCAGGCGGGCGCGTGCGTCGAGCAGCTTGAAGTAAAACCGGCCATCGGGTTCGCGGTACTGCTTGAACAGCGGCGCCTCGACTTTGCCGGCCTTGCTCTTCTTTTCCGCTGGCGCCGTGGCGACCAGGCGGCGCAGGCCGACTGCGTGCCTGAGCTCGGCCATGAACGGGCTCGCGGTCTGGCGTGCCTTGTCGGCCCCTCGCTGCAGGATGCTTTCGATGCCGGCCGGATCGGCAAGCAGCGCGGCGTAATGTTCGCGCATCGGCGCCACTTCACGGTCGATACGCTCGAAAAGGATCTGCTTGGCCTCGCCCCAGGCCACGCCTTCGCAAAAAGCGGGATGGTGTTGTCGTAGCTCTTGCTCATCTTGCGGCCATCCAGGCCCGGCAGCAGCGCGACCGACTCTTCAATCACCGCTTCGGGCAGCACCAGGTGCTCGCCATACAGGTGGTTGAAGCGCTGCGCCATGTCGCGCGCCATTTCAATGTGCTGGATCTGGTCGCGGCCGACCGGCACCTTGTGCGTCCGGAACATCAAAATGTCGGCGCCCATGAGCACCGGGTACATGAAAAGACCGGCCGTCACATCGGCATCGGGGTCGTTGCCGGCCGCCTGGTTTTTATCGACCGAGGCCTTGTAGGCGTGGGCGCGGTTAAGCACGCCCTTGCCGGTCACGCAGGTCAGCAGCCAGGTCAGCTCGGGAATTTCGGGGATGTCCGACTGGCGGTAAAACGTGACGCGCTCCGGGTCCAGCCCGGCGGCCAGCCAGCTTGCCGCGATTTCGAGCGTTGAGCGCTGAATGCGCGCCGGCTCGTCGCACTTGATCAACGCGTGGTAGTCGGCCAGAAAGTAAAAGCTCTGCACACCTGCCAGGCGGCTGGCGGCCACCGAGGGGCGAATCGAGCCGACAAAATTGCCCAGGTGGGGCGTGCCGGTGGTGGTGATGCCGGTGAGAAAGCGTTGGGGTGTTGCGGGGCTCATAGCTTCGGGGCGTTGCCGGTACGGGTGCGTGACGGGGTCGGTGGCGGTCGGGTAGAAAAAGCTAGCGGACCAGCGCCAGCAGCGGGGTCACGAGGGCGTTGATCACTGCATAGCCGACTGACATCAGCGGGCGCAGCCAGAGCGTGCCCACGACGCCGGCAATGACCAGCGCCATCACCACGAAAAAGCCCCAGGGTTCGATGCGTGACACCCACTGGGCCTGCTTCCACGGCAGCAGGCCGACCAGAATGCGGCCACCGTCGAGCGGCGGCAGGGGGAACAGATTGAACGCCCACATGACCAGATTCACCAGAATGCCGGCTTGCGCCATGGCGACGAAAAAGCGCTCCTGCGTGCCTGTGGCGGCCAGCACGACCAGCACCAGCGCCCACAGCAGGGCCTGCGCAAAATTCGACGCCGGACCGGCCAGCGCCACCCAGACCATGTCGCGCTTGGGGTTGCGCAAACGGCCAAAGTTGACCGGCACGGGTTTGGCATAGCCGAACAAAAACGCACCCGAGGTGGCAAAGTAAAGCAGCAGCGGCATGGCGATGGTGCCAATCGGGTCGATGTGCTTGATCGGATTGAGCGTGACGCGCCCGAGCGTCCACGCGGTGTTGTCGCCAAAGTAGCGCGCCACATAGCCGTGCGCCGCCTCGTGGATAGTGATGGCAAACAGCACGGGCAGTGCGTAGATGGCGACGGTTTGAATGAGTTTTGCGAAATCCATGAATCGATTGTGTCAGACGACCATGAACGCCCGTCAGAGGCCGAGCGCTGCCAGATCGCCCCGGCCCAGGCGCACCACAACCGGTTCGCCGCCTTCGCCCATGCCGGTCAGGTCGATCACGGTGGTGGGTTGCTGGTGGCAGGCGCCGGCGTCCACCACGGCGGCCAGTTCGTGCTCCATCGCGTCGCGTATCTCGCGAGCATCGTTCAGCGGCTCGGTCTGGCCGCGCAAAATCAGCGTGGTGGCCAGCAGCGGCGCGCCGTGCAGTTCGAGCAGCGCCTGCAGTGTTTTGTGTTCAGGCACGCGCAGGCCAATCGTCTTGCGCGACGGGTGACTGAGGCGGCGCGGCACTTCCTTGCTGGCCTCCAGAATGAAGGTGTAGGGCCCGGGTGTTGCGGCTTTGAGCAGGCGGAACTGCCTGTTGTCCACGCGGGCGTAGTTGGCCAGCTCGCTCAGGTCGCGGCACAGCAGCGTCAGGTGGTGCTTGTCGTCCACGCCGCGTATGCGGCGCAGCGCGTCGGCGGCGGCTTTGTCGTCGAGGTGGCAGACCAGCGCGTAGCTTGAATCGGTCGGCACGGCAGCAATGCCGCCACGCTCAAGCAGGCTCACCGCCTGCTTGAGCAGTCGGGTGTGCGGGTTGTCGGGATGGACTTCGAAGTATTGGGCCATGGCTTGGAAATTCGTTAGACGGCGGCGATGGTCATGCTTCGGTGGGCTGAAACGCCACCCGGCCTTCACGTACCGTCAGCCAGGCACCCAATGCGCCGCAGACCGCGATCATGAACATCCCAAGCATCGACCATTGATCGGGTACATGCGAGAACACCAGCCAGCCGCCCAGCATGGCAAAGGCGATCTGCGCATACAGAAATGGCGTCAGGGTCGAGGCGGGTGCGCGGGCGTAAGCCAGGATCATGATGAAGTGGCCCACGCTGCCCATCACGCCCATGAAAACGAGTCCCGCCCAAAGCGCTGTGGAGTCCAGTTCGGTCCAGAAAAACGGCAGCGCGGCCGAGGCGACCAGGGTGCCGACCCAGCCGGTGTAGAACTGCATCGTCACCGGGTCTTCGGTCCTGACGAGCCGGCTGGTCAGGATCTGGAACCAGGCATTCGTGGCCACCAGGCCCAGCGGCAGCAGCAGTGTCCAGTCAAAACCACCGCCCCTGGGCCGGATGATGACGAGCGTGCCGGCAAAACCGCCCGCCACCAGCATCCAGCGAAGCGCCGACACGCGCTCGCCGAGCGTGAGCGACGCCAGCAGCGTGATGACCAGCGGCGTGATCATCATGACCGCCGTGAATTCGCCCACCGGCATGTACCTGAGGCTGAAAAAGGCCAGCGCGCTGCTGGAAAGCAGCAGCAGGCCGCGCAGGCATTGAAACCTCGGGTGTGCCGTGCGCAGCAGGGCCCGGCCGCGCACCGGCAACATCGTCACCGTGGTGGCCATGGCCTGAAAGGCATAGCGAAACCAGAGCGCCATGACGACCGGCACGCTCATCGAAACAACCTTGGTGGTGGTGTCCAGTACCGCAAAGCAGGCGACGGCGATCACCAGCAGTCCAATGCCGCCCAGCGCGTTCGGGGCGGTTCGGGCCCGCGCGGTGCTCACTGGATGCGATCCGCCAGCAGATCCCACACCGGCGTGAGTTCACCCGGCAAAAACGGTAAGGCGCCCAGATCAATGCGGCTTTCGTCGGGGCTGTGGAAGTCGCTGCCGCGCGATGCCGCCAGGCCAAACTCCTTGGCGGTTTCGGCATATTTCACGAATTCCTGCGCCGTGTGGCTGCCGGTCACCACCTCCACGGCCCTGCCGCCATGGGCTTTGAACTCGGTAAACAGGGCGTACTCTTCGTTGGGCGTGAACTTGTAGCGACCCGGATGGGCAATGACGGCGACGCCGTGGGCTTCGGTGATCCAGGTCACGGCGT
>NCGI01000247.1 GCA_002256925.1 Polaromonas sp. 28-63-22 | reverse complement strand
CCGACATGCAGCGGCAGATACACCGCCATGCCGGCGACGATGGTGCCCAGCACGCCGCCGCGCCAGTAAAACCAGCCGATGCCCGCCAGCGTGGCGAACAGGCGGGCGTCTTGCCAGGTGTTGATCAGGTGGGCCTGCGTCATGACGATCTCGGGCACGATCACCGCCGCCAGCGCGGCGATGGGCGCATAGTGCAGGCCGCGCTGCGCCCAGGCCGGCAGCGACCAGGGCTTGCTGGACAGGAAAAAGAAGGAACGCGTGATGACGGTCACCAGCGCCATGCCGATGATCGTGGCAACGGTCCACAAATCGGTTTTATTCATGCGGTGCCTGCGTTTTCGGGGCGGACACTTCAAGCATCAGGCCCACCGCCACGGCGGCGGCAATGGCCACCAGAATATTGAGCTTCAGGGGCAAGGCAAACGCCGCCACCGCAGCAGCACCGGCGACACCGGCCGACACCGCGCGCAGGCGTGTCGTCGCCAGCGCACACAAGATACCCAGCAGGGCCAGGATGCCCGCGAAGCTCAGCCCCCAGCGCAGCGGGATGGCATTGGCCAGCGCGATGCCGAGCAGGCTGGCGCCCACCCAGCTGACCCAGTTCAGCGCGCAGTTGCCGGCCAGGTAGGCCTCCTGGGCGCGCAGGGCGTCGGGGTCGGTCGCGGGCTGCGGGTAGCGCTGCACGAACAGCACGTAGGTCAGGTCGGTCGTGAAATACCCGCTGGCCATGCGCCGCCAGAGGTTCTGGTGCATCAGGTAAGGCCGCAGGTGGGCGCTGAAAACCACAAAGCGCAGATTGACGCAGAACGACGTCGCCAAAATGACCCACATGGGCGCGCCGGCGGCGATCAGGGGTACGGCGGCGAGTTGCGAACTGCCGGCAAACACCAGCACGCCCATCAACAAGGCCTCGGGCAGGCTCAGGCCTGACTTGATCATGGCGACGCCGGTCATCAGGCCCCAGGCGGCCAGACCGGGCGCGGCCGAGGCGATGTCGCGCATGCCGGCGCGAAAGTCGGGATGCCGGACCAGTGCTTTCACGGCACGGTATCGGCGGCGACGGGGTCAAACACCATGCCGGGCTGGATGTCGAAGCCGCGCAAAAACTCGGCGGCGTCAAGGGGTTTGCCACCCGGCTTTTGCAGCCGGCCCACGCGCAGGATGGCGTCGGAGGCACGGATATCGACGCCGTCAGGTCCGCATGAAAGCACCTGACCGGGCACCGCGCCGGCGGGACGATCCGCGCCATCCAGCACCGTCGCCCGCCAGAATTTCAGCGTCTGCCCGGCCAGCACGCCGGCTGCCACCGGGAACGGGTTGAAGGCACGAATACGCCGCTCCAGCACGGCGGCGTTCTGCGTCCAGTCAAGCCAGGCCTCGCGCTTTTCAATTTTGTGGGCATAGGTGATGCCCTCGACCGGCTGGGCCACGGGCTGGAGCCCGTGGCGGGTGGCCTGTTGCAAAGCTTCCACAATCAACTGCCCGCCCAGATCAGCCAGTTTGTCGTGTAGCGACGCGGTGCTGTCGTCAGCGCTGATCGCCAGCCGTTGTGTCAGCAGCATGGCGCCCGTGTCCAGGCCGGCATCCATCTGCATGATGGTGACGCCGGTTTCATGGTCACCGGCTTCGATCGCCCGGTGAATCGGCGCCGCGCCGCGCCAGCGTGGCAACAGGGAGGCGTGAATATTGAGGCAACCGAGCCGGGGCGCGTCAAGCACCCATTGCGGCAGAAGGAGCCCGTAGGCGGCCACCACCATGACATCGGCGCGGGCTGCTTCAATCGCCAGTCGGGCCTGCGTGGCATCGTCGGGATATTTGCCGTCCAGGCGCAGGCTGCGCGGCTGGGCCAAGGGCACACCCTGACCGGTTGCCCATTGCTTGACGCTGGACGGCTGCAGCGCCATGCCGCGACCCGCCGGCCTGTCGGGCTGCGTCAGCACCAGCGCAATCTCGTAGCCGGCCGCGTGGAGCTTGACCAGCGCGACCCGGGCGAACTCCGGCGTGCCGGCAAAAATCACCCGCATCAGTGCGCAGACTCGCGTTCTTCGTCTTTTTTCTGCTTGATCATCTTGGTCTTGATGCGGTTGCGCTTCAGCGGCGACAGGTATTCCACGAACACCTTGCCGATCAGATGATCCATTTCGTGCTGAATGCACACGGCCAGCATGCCTTCGGCGCTGTGCGTCTGCAGTTTGCCGTCCAGATCCAGCGCCTGGACCCGGATCGACGTGGAGCGCGCCACGCCGTCATAAATACCGGGAACCGACAGACAGCCCTCGTCGCCGATGCGGGTTTCGGCACTGGCCCAGACGATCTCGGGGTTGATCAGCACCAGCGGCTGGTCGTGGTTTTCACCCACGTCGATGACGATCAGGCGTTCATGCACATTCACCTGGGTCGCGGCCAGGCCGATGCCGGCGGCCTCGTACATGGTCTCGAACATGTCGGCCGCCAATTGGCGAATGCGGGAATCGACTGCCGCCACCGGTTTGGCGATGGTGTGCAGGCGGGCGTCGGGATAACGGAGGATGGTGAGCTGGGTCATGCGTGAATCGGTGGGGTGTCGCTATTTTCGCCACTTTTGCTGAAATTTGCGCGGTCGGGTAATCGTCAAACCGCATAATCGTTGCTTAATCAAGGGCTTAAGTACAAAATCGCCAGTGATTTATCAAGATACAAACACGACATTTTCTGTAACAACAGATGCGTGCAAGCTCCGAGGGCGTTCAAGATGCAAGTTATTTCTGGTCGTTTGTGTTCTATTTCAATAGCCGTCGCCGCGCTTGCAGGCACGTCCGTCGGCGTCCAGGCACAGAATTTTCCCATCACGCCCGGGCAGAAGGCAACCGCCACGCAGGTCGCTGAAGCCGGCATACCGCTGGCAGACCTGGCGCCCAATGCGCCCGACAGCTACGTGGTCAAGCGTGGCGACACGCTGTGGGCCATTTCGGGGCTGTTCCTGAAAAGCGCCTGGCGCTGGCCCGAGCTGTGGGGCATGAACCTGCAGGACATCCGCAACCCGCACCGCATTTATCCCGGCCAGCAGCTTTACCTTGAAAAACTCAATGGCCGCGCGCGCCTGCGTACGCGACAGGCTTCTGGCGGCGTACCCACCGAGACGGTGCGCATCTCGCCCCGCACCCGGTCCGAGACCCTGGCCGATGCATCGATCCCCACGCTGGCAGCCAATGTGATCGAGCCGTTTCTGTCCGAGGCGATGATTGTCGACGAGGCTTCGTTCTCAGTGTCGCCACGCATCGTGGCAGCGCAGGAGGGACGTGTCCTGCTCAGCCGGGGTGACCGCGCCTATGC
>NCGI01000246.1 GCA_002256925.1 Polaromonas sp. 28-63-22 | reverse complement strand
CCCGCCTGCTGCGCCTGTTGCCGCGCGGCGCGCGCGCCCTGCAGGTGCACGCCCATGCGGGCCATCACCTCCTTGGGCTTGATCGGTTTGGTGACGTAGTCCACGCCACCGGCGGCCAGCGCGGCCACCAGGTGTTCGGTTTCCGTCAGGCCGGTCATGAACACGATGGGGATGTGGGCGGTCTCCGCCATAGCCTTCAGGCGCCTGGCCACTTCAAAGCCGTCCATGCCGGCCATCATGGCGTCGAGCAGCACGATGTCGGGCACCGCCTGGCGCGCTGTTTTCAGCGCAGCCTCGCCGCTGGTGGCCACCAGCACGGTGTAGCCTGATTCGTCGAGCGCATCGTGAAGCACCGAGAGGTTGTCGGGCACGTCGTCCACGATCAGCACCACATCGCTGTTGCTGCGGTCCAGCGCCTGATGCATGCGCTCGTCAGGCATCGCGCCCACGGCCAGCCTCGCGGGGATGGAGTTGCCGGACCATGGCCTCGAACTGGAACTGCCGCGCCAGCACGCGCATGTCCCGGCCCGGGCATGACGCGGGGCTGCGCGGGCGGCAGGGCCCGCTTCGGGTCATTACCGCTGTGCGGCGGCGCAGGCTCATAGACCCAGCGCAATGCGAGCCGCTTTTCCAGCCAGTCCAGCAACTCGGTGTGCCGCACGGGCTTGACCAGGAAGTCGTCCGGCGGAACGCCTGCGTCGTTGTCGAGCCCCTTGTCAAATGCGTTGGCCGACACAATGGCCAGGCGGGCGCTGCTTCCGGCGGCACGCAGGCGCCGCAGCGTTTCCCAGCCGTCGATGCCAGGCATGGCCAGGTCCATGAAGATCACGTCAGGCTGCAGGCCGGCGGCGATCAGATCCAGGCAGTCGTGGCCACTGGCCGCCACGCGCAGCGCGAAGCCCATGGGCTGCAGCAGTTGCACCAGCAATTCGCGGTCGGCTTCCTCGTTGTCAACCACCAGCAGCGTGCGGCGTGGGCCGAGGTAACCCCGTGGCCGGCGCCTGGCCAGCGGCACCGGCCCACTGTGGATGGCACCCCCTGGGGCATGCACTTCGGGCAGAAAAAGCAGCACGCGAAACACCGAGCCTTTGCCGGGCGTGCTGACCACGGTCATCTCGCCACCCATCAGGTCGGTCAGCATTTTGGCAATCGTCAGGCCCAGGCCGGCGCCCGGCGTGCCCTGCGCGCTCTGGCCGGCGCTGGTGCCACGCGCAAAGGGCTCAAAAATCTGCGCCAGCTCGTCGGCCGCCATGCCCGGGCCGGTGTCTTCGATGTCGATATGCGCCATTTCGCGGGCGTGGCGCAGCCTGAAGGTGACATGACCCTGGGCGGTGAATTTGATCGCATTGCCCAGCAGGTTGATGAAAATCTGCCGTACGCGCTTTTCATCGGCGCGCACCAGGTCGGGCAAGTTGCCGCTGACCTCGAAGTTAAAGCGCAGACCCTTGGCGGCGGCCTGCAGCTCGAACATGCCGGCCATCTCGTGCACGCAATCGGCAAAATGCATGGGCCTGACGTTCAGCGTGAGCTTGCCGGCCTCGATGCGGGCGATGTCGAGCGTGCCCTCGATCAGCGCCAGCAGGTGCTCGCCGCCGCGCTTGATGACGCTGACCGCCTGCTTGCGGTGCGGCGGCACCGACGCGTCTTCGCCCATGAGCTGCGCGTAGCCCAGGATGCTGTTGAGGGGTGTGCGCAGCTCATGGCTGATGGCACTGATGTAGCGGCTTTTGGCCTGGTTCGCCAGTTCGGCCACGCGCTTGGCCTGCTGCAGCGCTTCATCGGTCTGGCGGTGCAGGTCAATCTCGCGCTGCAGCGCCTGCGTCTGTTCGTGCAGCAGACGGGTCTGCCGGTTCGATTCTTCCTGCGCCACCTGCCGGCTTTTATGCGCCAGCACCAGCCACCAGGCCACCAGCCCGGCGATCACCAGCAGCGCCATGAAGGCCTTCAAAAATCCGGAGCGCAGGGACGCGACCGACAGCGCCAGGGCGCTCACGGCATCGCTGCCCAGCGCCTCCATCTCCTGGTGGTAGAGCAGGCCAAACACGCTCGCCAGCATGGGCACGACGATCAGCATCAACAGCAGGAAATGACCCAGGCCCGTGTCCAGATAGGGCCAGGCGCGGCGCGGCAGCAGCCAGCGCAGCGTGGCAGACCACTGCGACGATAGACTGGCCTCGGGCTTGCACAGGTCGCCGCAGCGCGCGTCGAGCGTGCAGCACAGGGAACAGATGGCACCCTGGTAAGCCGGGCAATGCGCCATGTCGGGGCCCTCGTAGGCACGTTCACAGATCACGCACTTCTGCGTGACGTAGGGCTTGTACGCGCCTTTTTCACCCTGGCCGCAAACAGCTGTCGAACGGCGCGCGATGTAGTAACGCCCCTTCGTGACCCAGGCGATCAGCGGTGCGGTGACGAACGCCGTCGCCATCGCGATCACGGCAGAAAAGGCCTGCGCCATCTCGCCGTACAGGCCGAGATGCGCCGTGACCGACAGCAGCGAGGCCAGCGCCATGGCACCCACGCCGACGGGGTTGATGTCATACAGGTGCGCGCGCTTGAATTCAATGCCGGGCGGCGACAGGCCCAGCGGCTTGTTGATGACCAGATCCGCCACCACGGCCATCACCCAGGCAATGGCAATGTTCGAGTAAAGCCCCAGCACATCGCCCAGTGCCTGGAACACGTTCATCTCCATCAGCATGAAGGCGATCAGCGTGTTGAACACCACCCACACCACGCGGCCCGGGTGGCTGTGCGTCAGGCGCGAGAAAAAATTCGACCACGCGAGCGAGCCGGCATAGGCATTCGTCACGTTGATCTTGAGCTGCGAGATCACCACGAACAGCGCGGTGGCCGCCACGGCCACGCCATAGTCGGGAAACACGTAGCCGTAGGCGGCCAGGTACATCTGGTTCGGGTCCACCGCGCGACTGGGCGGCACCATGTTGGAAATGGCCAGGTAGGCCAGCAAGGCGCCGCCCAGCATCTTCACCACGCCCAGAATCACCCAGCCCGGCCCACCCGCCAGCACGCCGCCCCACCAGCGCCAGCGGTTGGCCGTCGTCTGCACCGGCATGAAGCGCAGGTAGTCGGCCTGCTCGCCCATCTGCGTGATCAATGCGATGCCCACCGTCAAAGCAGCACCAAACAAGTGCAAGTCGAACGCGCCGCCCCGACCATCGACACCCGCATAGTGCAGCACCCCCGAAAACGCACCAGGATTGCCCAGCCACACATAGACGAACGGCACCACCAGCATCATCAGCCACAAAGGCTGCGTCCAGACCTGGAGCCGGCTGATGGCCGACACGCCGTGGGTCACCAGCGGAATCACCACCAGCGCGCAGATCAGGTAGCCCCAGCGCGGCGGAATGCCCAACGCCAGTTCCAGCGCGTAGGCCATCACGGCGGCCTCCAGCGCGAAGAAGATGAACGTGAACGTGGCGTAGATCAGCGATGTGAGCGTGGAGCCGATGTAGCCAAAGCCGGCGCCGCGGGTCAGCAAATCCATGTCCACGCCGTAACGCGCGGCATAGATGCTGATCGGCAGGCCGGCCAGGAAAATGATCAGCCCGGTGGCCAGGATGGCCAAGGCCGCATTGGTGAAGCCGTATTTCACCAGCAGCGTGGCGCCGACCGCTTCCAGAATCAGAAAGGAAGCCGCACCGAAGGCGGTGTTGGCCACCCGCCATTCGGACCATTTGCGAAAGCGCTGCGGCGTGAAGCGCAGCGCGTAGTCTTCCATCGTTTCGCTGCCGACCCAGCTGTTGTAGTCACGCCTGACCTTGATGACGCGCTGCACCGGCGCCGCCAGCGCGCGCGCACCCGCCTGCGACGCCTCGGCCTCAGGGCCGGC
>NCGI01000245.1 GCA_002256925.1 Polaromonas sp. 28-63-22 | reverse complement strand
ACTGGCCAATCTCCGGGGTGTCGTCAATGTCAATGAACGCGGCTTCAGCGTGAGCGGCGCGCAGGCGCGGCTGCTCGGCGGCGAGGTACGTTTTGAGGGCGGCACCCAGCCGGCCCGCGCCGGTGATGTGGCCGGGGCCACCACGGGCGACATCGCCTTCCGGGCGCAGGGCACGGTGGGCGCCGAAGGCTTGCGCCAGGTCAGGGACATGGCGGCCGTCGCGCGCCTGGCGCAACACGCCAGCGGCAGCACCGCCTACGCCGCCACGCTGGGCTTCCGAAAAGGCGTGACCGAAATCAGCGTGACCAGCACGCTGCAGGGCATGGCGCTGGCCCTGCCGGCACCGCTGGGCAAAACCGCAGAAGCTGCGCTGCCGGTGCGCTTTGAAGACACCCTGTTGGCCGAATCCCTGCAGCCAGGACAGGCCCTTCGCGACCAGCTGGTACTGAACATCGGCAGCGTGGCGGCCATCAGCTATGTGCGCGACCTGGCCGGCGCCCAGCCCCGGGTCATTCGCGGCAGCATCGCCATCGGACTGGACCCCGGCGAAGCCGCGCCTTTGCCTGAAAGCGGCGTGGTGGCAAACATCAACCTGGCCCAGGTGAACCTGGACGCCTGGCAAAAAGTGCTGGCCGGCGTCACCGCCGCAAGCCCCATGCCCGCCGAAACCGCAGCGGCTGCAGCCGATAGCGGTGACCGCACCGCCCCGGCAGCGGCGTACGGGTATTTGCCCACGGTGCTGGCCATACGCGCCAAAGAACTCACCGTGGACGGACGCACGCTGAACAACGTGGTGGTTGGCGGCTCGCGCGAAGGCCTCACCTGGCGCGCCAACGTCGATGCGAACGAGCTGAACGGTTATGTCGAGTTTCGCCAGCCGGGCGGCGCCGGCGCCGGGCGCGTGTATGCCCGGCTGGCGCGCCTGAGCCTGGCGCCGGCGGCGGCCACCGACGTGGAAGCGCTGCTCAACGAACAGCCGGCCAACATTCCCGCGCTCGACGTCGTGATCGAGGACCTTGATTTGCGCGGCCGCAAGCTGGGTCGGGTCGAGATCGATGCCGTCAACCGTAACGCCGGTGCCTCAGCGCAAGGCGGCGTTCGCGAGTGGCGGCTGAACAAATTGAACGTGACGCTGCCCGAGGCGGTGCTGACGGCCACCGGCAACTGGGCCTCGCCCACGGCGCCGTCCGGGCCGCGCCGCACCCGGATGAATTTCCGTCTGGATGTGGCCGACTCGGGCGAACTCCTTAAACGCTTTGGCATGGCCGACGTGATCCGGCGCGGCAAGGGCCGGCTGGAGGGCGAGGTGGGCTGGAACGGCTCGCCGCTCAGCCTGGACTACCCCAGCCTGAGCGGCCAGTTCAACGTCAACATGGAGTCGGGCCAGTTCGTCAAGGCCGACCCCGGCATCGCCAAGCTGCTGGGCGTGCTGAGCCTGCAGTCGCTGCCGCGCCGCCTGACGCTGGATTTCCGGGACGTGTTTTCGGAAGGCTTCGCCTTCGACTTCGTGCGCGGCGATGTGAACATCGAGCAAGGCATCGCGCAGACCAACAACCTGCAGATGCGCGGCGTGAATGCCGCCGTGTTGATGGAAGGCAGCGCCGACATTTCGCGCGAAACGCAGAACCTGCGGGTCGTGGTGGTGCCTGAAATCAACGCCGGCACGGCGTCGCTGATCGCCACCGTCATCAACCCGGCCATCGGTCTGGGCACCTTTCTGGCGCAGATGTTCTTGCGCCGCCCGCTGATGGAAGCGGCCACGCAGGAGTTCCACATCGACGGCACCTGGGCCGACCCCAAGATCACCAAAGTCGACCGCAGCGCTGCGGCCAGGCTCAAGCCGGCGGAAAATCCCCCGGCACCGGGCGCGCGATGATGCGCAGCCTGCAAATGGCCGTCAGGCGGTATTTTCTTAAGCAAAAAAGGCCTGCAGTCCAGGTATTACCTGCGCGAGCAGCTATTATTTTTATAGCGACTGCGGGCTGGACACAGCCGCTGTCTTCACACCGGGAGCGCGTCGCATGAAGCTCGCAACGATTCAGATGGTGTCCGGAACCAGCGTGCAGGCCAACCTGGCCAGCGCCCGCGATCTGCTGCAGCAGGCGGCCGCGCAGGGGGCCGAGCTGGCGCTGCTGCCGGAATATTTTTGCATCATGGGTTTGAAAGACACCGACAAGCTGGCGGTCCGCGAAACGCTGGGCCACGGGCCAATCCAGGATTTTTTGAGCCATACCGCGAAAACGCTCGGTCTCTGGCTGGTCGGCGGCACGCTGCCGCTGGCATCGCAGGACCCGCATCGCGCCCGCAACGCATCGCTCGCCTTTGCGCCCTCGGGTGAGCGGGTGGCGCGCTACGACAAGATGCATCTGTTCAGGTTTGCGCGGGGCCAGGAGAGCTACGACGAAACCCGCGTGCTGGAGCCGGGCAGCGAGCCGGTCGGTTTTGACCTGCCCTCGGTCGATGGCCAGGTCTACAGGATCGGCATGAGCGTCTGCTACGACCTGCGCTTTCCCGAACTCTACCGGGCGCTGAACGCCGATGTGCTGCTGGTGCCCAGCGCGTTCACCTGGACCACCGGCCAGGCGCACTGGGAGGTCTTGCTGCGCGCACGCGCCATCGAAAACCTGGCTTATGTGGCGGCTGCGGCGCAGGGCGGCGTGCATGAAAACCGCCGCCGTACCTGGGGCCACAGCATGGTGGTGGACCCGTGGGGCGAGATCATCGGGCAGCGCGACGAGGGCGCGGGGCTGGTGATGGCCGACGTGTCGGGCGCGAGGCTGCGGGAGGCGCGCGGCCAGTTGCCGGCGCTGCAACACCGGATGCTATGACACAGGTTTTCATGGCTTTTTCATGGCACTTCAAGAGGCCTGGCGCTTGAACTTTCTGCACAACAACGCACTGAAGCGGGCCAGCCGGCGCTGGTCGCTGTGGATACTGCTGGTCGCGCTGGTCGTGCTGCTGCTGGCGGTGTTGGTCTGGCTGGCCGGTCGGCACGAGTCGGGGCAGGTACAAGGCCGGCTCGAACAGCGCGCAGCCGATGCCGTGGTGGACGTGCGCTCGGCTCTGGTGCGCAACATCCAGAGCCTGCAGGCCATGCACCCCAACGAGCTCCGGCCCGGGGCCTGGCGCGAAGCAGCGGACCGGCTGCTGCGGGACCACCGCGAGCTGATGCGGCTGGAGTGGCGAAGCGCGGCGCTTGACGTGCTGGACGTTGCGCAAACGCCTTACCGCGATCCGGTGTTCGCGGTGCTGGGCCGCAGCGCCATGACATCCGACCTGGCCCAGGCCTGCAGCACCGCGCGGCGGCTGTCGGGCTCCGCCTACACCAGCAGCTACTTTGTGCCGCAGGCCCACGGCCTGGGCCTGGAACT
>NCGI01000244.1 GCA_002256925.1 Polaromonas sp. 28-63-22 | reverse complement strand
TTCATCAGCTGCTACCCGAACGCCGGCCTGCCCAACCCGATGAGCGACACCGGTTTTGATGAAACACCCGACGTCACGTCGCGGCTGCTGCGCGAGTTTGCGGCCGAAGGCCTGGTCAATATTGTGGGCGGCTGCTGCGGCACCACGCCCGAGCACATCGGCGCGATTGGCGATGCGGTGCATCCGCTGGCGGCGCGGGCGCTCAAGCGCGGGCCGTTTTACCGCGAAGCGGCCTGATTCAGCGCCGCCTCAGCGCAGGTGGCGCGGCGTCGGCATCAGGTGGTCGATTTCCTGCTGCATGGCCAGCACCAGCTGGCTGTAGAGCTTGAGCTTTTCGGTGGTGTCGCGCAGCCGGTCGGCAATCCGTGAGGACACGGCCAGCATCAGCTTGGCCGCCGTGGCCGGGTCGTCGGCGCTGAGTTTTTCAAGCGCGGCGCGCGACAAATTGGCGCAGCGGACGGCGCTGGTGGCCGTGCACGAGGCCAGTCGCGCCTGACCATCGACCAGGCCCATTTCGCCAATCAGGCTGCCCGGGCCGAGCACCGTGACGGTGACCGGCTCGCGCCGGCTGACGGTGATGTTTTCGACCGTGACCTCGCCTTCGAGCAGCAGCACCATGTAGCCGGTATCGGCCTTGTCGCCTTCCTTGATGAAGGTGGTGCCCCGGGCAATCTTGCGGGGTGTCATGTAGCTGACCACAATCAGCGCTTCTTCCGGCGAGAGCTGCATCAGCGCCGTCGGCGCGATCAGCAGCTTTGCGGCGAGTTCAGCCGTGCTGGAGCCTTTGACGGAACGTTTGCGTTCTTCCGGGCGCATCGATTCCGGCGCAGTTCCGGCAGACGTTTTCAGGTGGGCGAACAGGTTTTTCAGCATGATGTCCCCGGGAGGGCGGCCGAGGCTACCGTCAGGCGGCGCAAGCAGTGGTTTGATTTTGATCGTAACCCAGGCCCGCGCCGACCCGGCGACGACCCGCGAACGATCCGCAGCCTAAAGCCGTAAAATGTCACACATCCAAGGAGCGTTGCAGCAAACCCCGCGTTTGTCAGGCTTGGATCACGGGTGTTGTCCAACCCCCCTTGCAACGACGCTCACCTTGACCCTGAGGTGAGAACATGCCGTTTATTGAAGAATCCCGCGCCGTCCCCCCCATGAAACTGTCCGGTCTGGAGCCGGTGATGATTGGCGCCGTCCCTGCAGAGGGCGATAGCGCCGAGGGCCTGCCCCCACGCGCTTCGTTTGTCAACATCGGCGAGCGCACCAACGTCACGGGCTCGAAAGCCTTCGCCCGCATGATCCTGAACGGCGAATACGAACAGGCGCTAGTCGTCGCGCGCCAGCAGGTCGAAAACGGCGCGCAGATCATCGACATCAACATGGACGAGGCGATGCTCGACAGCCAGGCGGCGATGGTGCGCTTTCTGAACCTGATCGCCAGCGAGCCCGACATTGCCCGCGTGCCGATCATGATCGACAGCTCCAAGTGGAGCGTCATCGAAGCCGGCCTGCGCTGCATCCAGGGCAAGGGCATCGTCAATTCGATTTCGATGAAGGAAGGCCTCGGCCCCTTCAAGCATCAGGCCAAACTGCTCAAGCGCTACGGCGCGGCGGCAGTCGTGATGGCCTTCGATGAAAAAGGCCAGGCCGATACCTACCAGCGCAAGATCGAGATCTGCGAGCGCGCCTACCGCGTGCTGGTCGATGAAGTCGGCTTCCCGCCCGAAGACATCATCTTCGACCCGAACATCTTCGCCATTGCCACCGGCATCGAGGAGCACAACAACTACGCGGTCGATTTCATTGAGGCGACGCGCTGGATCAAGGCGAATCTGCCGGGCGCCAAGGTGTCGGGTGGCGTGTCGAACGTCAGCTTCAGCTTTCGCGGCAACGACCCGGTGAGGGAAGCGATTCACACCGTATTTTTGTACCACGCGATCCAGGCCGGCATGGACATGGGCATCGTGAACGCCGGCATGGTCGGCGTCTATGACGACCTGGAGCCGACGCTGCGCGAACGGGTCGAGGACGTGGTGTTGAACCGTTCGCCGAAGTACGCGCCGGGCGAGGCCGAACTCACACCTGGCGAGCGCCTGATCGAAGTTGCCGAAACCGCGAAGAGCGGCGCCAAGGACGACAGCAAGCGCAATGAATGGCGGGCGCTGCCGGTGCGCGCGCGCCTGTCGCACGCGCTGGTGCATGGCATGAACGAGCACATCGTGCCCGACACCGAAGAAGTCTGGCAACTGATCAAGGCCGACGGCGGCCGGCCGCTGCACGTCATTGAAGGCCCGCTGATGGACGGCATGAACGTGGTCGGCGACCTGTTTGGCCAGGGCAAGATGTTTTTGCCGCAGGTGGTGAAAAGCGCCCGCGTGATGAAGCAGGCGGTGGCGCACTTGCTGCCTTACATCGAGGCTGAAAAGCTGCTGCTGGAGGCGGCCGGCGGCGACGTGAAAACCAAGGGCAAGATCATCATCGCGACGGTCAAGGGCGACGTGCACGACATCGGCAAGAACATCGTCACCGTGGTTTTGCAGTGCAACAACTTCGAGGTGGTGAACATGGGCGTGATGGTGCCGTGCCACGAGATTCTGGCGCGCGCCAAGGTCGAGGGCGCCGACATTGTCGGCCTGTCGGGGCTGATCACGCCGAGCCTCGAAGAAATGCAGTATGTGGCGGCCGAGATGCAGAAAGACGATCACTTCCGCATCAAGAAAATTCCGCTGCTGATTGGCGGGGCCACCACGTCCCGCGTTCACACGGCGGTGAAGATATCGCCGCACTACGAAGGCCCGGTGGTGTATGTGCCGGATGCTTCGCGCAGCGTCAGCGTGGCGCAAAGCCTGTTGTCTGATCAGGCCGCCAAATACATTGACGAGCTGAAAACCGACTACGACACCGTGCGGACCCAGCACGCCAACAAAAAGCAGACGCCGATGTGGCCGCTGGCGAAGGCACGCGCCAACGCCACGCGCATCGACTGGGCGCACTACACGCCACCGGTGCCCAAATTCATTGGCCGACGTGTGTTCAAGAACTTTGATCTGGCCGAGCTGGCCCCGTTCATCGACTGGGGTCCGTTCTTCCAGACCTGGGATCTGGCCGGGCCGTTCCCCGCGATTTTGAAAGACGAGGTGGTGGGCACCGAGGCGGTTCGGGTGTATGCCGACGCGCAGCGCATGCTCAAGCGGCTGATTGAAGGGCGCTGGCTGACGGCCAGCGGCGTGATCGGCCTGTACCCCGCCAACAGCGTGGGCGACGACATTGAAATCTATACCGACGAGTCCCGCAGCGAGGTGGCGATGACCTGGTACGGCCTGCGCCAGCAGACCGAAAAAAGCGCCGTGGACGGCGTGATGCGGCCCAGCCGCTGCCTGGCTGACTTTGTGGCGCCCAAGGTGCT
>NCGI01000243.1 GCA_002256925.1 Polaromonas sp. 28-63-22 | reverse complement strand
ACGGCATGAAATTACTATAATTTCAGGAATTACTGAAAATACAGGACGCCGTGTCATGAACCTCGCTCCCCTGACCCAGCGTTTCGTGCTCCATTTCGGCGAAATGGGCAGCCGCTGGGGCATCAACCGCACGGTCGGCCAGATTTATGCGCTGCTGTATGTCTCGCCGCGTGCGCTGAATGCCGACGATATTGGCGAGGCGCTGGCGTTTTCGCGCTCCAATGTCAGCATGGGGCTGAAGGAACTGCAGTCATGGAACCTGGTGCGGCTGCAGCACCTGCCGAACGACCGGCGCGAATACTTTCAGGCCCCGGAAGACGTGTGGGCCATCTTCCGCACGCTGGCCGAAGAGCGCCGCAAACGCGAGATCGACCCCACGCTGTCGATGCTGCGCGACGCGCTGATGGAAACCCCGGCGGTGGGCGACGACATCCATGCCCAGGCCCGCATGAAGCAGATGCATGACCTGATCGAGCTCATGACGGGCTGGCTGGCCGATGTGCAGAAAATGGACTCGGATACGCTGGTCAGCCTGATGAAAATGGGCGCCAGGGTGCAAAAGCTGCTGGACGTCAAAGACAGATTTACCAGCACATTCAAGTCGGGCATCGGCGGGCGGGCAGCGCCGGGCGCGGCGGTATCGCACACTGCGCTTGCGCAGACATCAGGGCCGGCATTTCCCGTTCCTGAAGACCTCGACAATGGGAAAGGCAACTGACCATGGACGGACTCGACGCACTGATTTTGGCCCGCATTCAATTTGCGGCCAACATGACTTTTCACATCCTGTTCCCGACCATCAGCATCTCGCTGGGCTGGGTGCTTTTTTACTTCAAGCTGCGGTTTGTCAAAACCGGCCAGCAGCACTGGATGGATGCCTACCAGTTCTGGGTCAAGATTTTTGCGCTGACATTCGCGCTCGGCGTGGTCAGCGGCATCACCATGAGCTTTCAGTTCGGCACCAACTGGCCCGGCTTCATGGAAACGGTCGGTAATGTCGCCGGCCCGTTGCTGGCCTACGAAGTGCTGACCGCGTTCTTCCTTGAGGCGACCATGCTGGGCGTGATGCTGTTCGGGCGCCAGCGCGTCAGCGAACGCATGCACACCCTCGCCACGCTGCTGGTGGCCGGCGGCACCACGCTGTCGGCGTTCTGGATTCTGGCGCTGAACTCGTGGATGCACACGCCCGCCGGCTTCGAGATGATCGATGGCAAGGCCCATGTCACCAGCTGGCTTCATGTCATCTTCAACCCGTCGTTTCCCTACCGCTTCACGCACATGATGCTGGCGTCCGGCTTGACGGTGGCGTTTCTGGTGGCGGGTGTTTCGGCCTACCGCTGGCTGCGCGACGAGCGCGGCGCCGAGGTGATGGCCGGGCTTAAAACCGGTGTGTACCTGGCGGCCATGCTGATTCCGCTGCAGATCATTGCGGGCGACCTGCATGGGCTCAATACGCTGGAGCATCAGCCCGCGAAGATCGCGGCGATGGAAGGCATCTGGAATACACAAAAAGGCGCACCGGCCGTGCTCTTTGGTATGCCCGACGCGGAAACGCGATCGAATAAATACGAGATTGCGGTTCCACACCTGGCTTCTCTGTACCTGACGCACCACTGGGATGGCGAAGTCAAGGGCATCGATGCCTTCCCGGGCAAACACCCGCCCGTGGCGCCCGTGTTCTGGAGCTTTCGCATCATGGTGGGCATGGGCCTGCTGATGCTGGCCGTCAGCTGGATCACCACTTTTCAGCTTGCGCCCTGGAAAAAGGTGGCCCCCACGCTCCCCGCTGCGCGTGGTTCGCTGCCCCCCGAGGGGGCTGGCGCTGCTTGGGGCGGCCCGGCGCAGCGGCCGTCGGCTCCCGCGCTTCCCGAGGGCGCTGCTACGCGTGCGGTCCGGCAAAGCGAGTCCCGAGACCCTGGCTTGAAGGGCGAGCCCCCGAGGGAGATCAAGCGCTGGCAGGCCAAGGTGCTGGTGGCCATGACGTTCGCCGGCTGGGTCGCGCTGATCGCCGGCTGGTACACCACCGAGATCGGCCGGCAGCCGTGGCTGGTGAGCGGTGTGCTGACGGCGGCGCAGGCCGCCTCCAAAGTGTCGGCATCCAACATCGCGCTGACGCTGGCGGTGTACCTCACGCTCTACGTGGCGCTGATCGCGGCCTACATTTCCGTCGTGTTTTATCTCGCGCGCCACCGCACGCATGCCGACCAGCCTTTTGGCGATGACCTGGCGCAGCAGCCCAACGTCATGAACTACCCTGAAAAAGAAGCCGGACGAGGTAAGGCCCATGCTTGATCTCGCACCCGACCTCACGCAGGCCGCCGGCTGGATGCCGATTGTGTTTCTTGTCGTGATGGGCCTGGCCATGCTGGCCTACGTGATCCTTGACGGCTACGACCTGGGCGTGGGCGTGTTGATGCGGCGCGCCAGCGACGACGACAAGGACACCATGATCGCCAGCATCGGGCCGTTCTGGGACGCCAACGAGACCTGGCTGGTGCTGGGCGTGGGCATCTTGCTCACGGTGTTTCCGCAGGCGCACGGCGTGATTCTGGGAGCGCTGTACTTGCCCGTCGCGGCCATGCTGATCGGCCTGATCCTGCGCGGCGTGGCGTTCGACTTTCGCGTCAAGGCGCGCGCCGCGCTCAAACCGCTGTGGAACCGCCTTTTCTACACCGGCTCGCTGCTGGCGAGCTGGAGCCAGGGCTACATGCTCGGCTCGCTGATCACCGGCTTTGACAGCAGCGGCTGGACGATCATCTTCAACTCGGTGATCGGCCTGGCGCTGGTCGCCGCCTACTGCCTGCTCGGCGCGGGCTGGCTCATCATCAAGTCCGAAGGCGCGCTGCAACTGCAGGCGGTGCGCTGGGCGCGCGGCAGCCTGCTTTTCACGATGGCCGGCATCGCGGCTATTTCGATTGCTACCCCGCTGGTCAGCCCGAGCATTTTTGCCAAATGGTTTTCATTCCCGAACATCGTGCTTCTGATCCCGATTCCGGCGGCCACGGCTGTGCTGTTCGCCGTGATTTACCGCAGTCTGCAGCGCCTGCCGGTGCGTCTGGCGCAAGGCAATGAATATGGGGTATGGGTGCCGTTTGGCGGTACGGTGGGGGTGTTTTTGCTGGCCTTTTACGGCCTCGCCTACAGCCTGTTCCCGTGGCTCGTCATCGACAAACTCAACATCTGGCAGGCCGCCACCGCACCCGAAGCGATGAAAGTGATTTTTGCGGGCGCGGCCGTGGTGCTGCCCGTCATCGTGGGTTACACCGTGTTCGCCTACCGCGTGTTCTGGGGCAAGAGTACGCAAATCCTCGCAATAGTGGAACTATTGCTGTGGTTTACGCCTTGCCCTGAACAAAAATCCATCAGTTTTATTTGTACCGTCAAGCATGCAACACCACATTAGTCAGGCCTGGATTTCAGCGAAAGGAGTCGCTATTGAAATCATAGCTGCTGGCGCAGGTACTGATTGGGCTGGATGCCTTTTTGCTCATCATTCGGGCATCTTCAGAGGCCTCATGAAGCTGCAGCGTCCGGGCTCAAAGCCACGAAACCAGCGGGCGTCATAACCGGTATTGCGCGCCAGGGGTGAAGGGCCAGAAGATCGTGGTCGCTGCTGATGATCGCGTCGGCCTCGCAAACCAGTGCCAGCGCCAGGAATTTATTGTCTTTCGGGTCACGGCAGGCGGGCTGAACGTTCAGTTCATCGGTGTCCGTCACCGCGAAGAGATGGGCGTACTGCCGATGCAGGGCCACAAACGCAAGCCGGGTTTCGGCATCCAGGTAACGGTCAAACTTGTCGCGTTTGAGAACGTGCTCCAGCTCGTTGAGGGTGGCGCCTGAAACGCAAATTTCACACGTACCCAGTGCTTTCAAAAGGGCCCGATGAGGCACGGACCCGACGCGCAGAGCCGCACTCACCAGCGTGCTGGTATCCAGCACCACCCGCCGGAGCACGCTCATCGAGCGTCACGAACCAGGCGATTGACCTCTTCATCCGACAGTTCGGCGGCTGCCGGCGTCGCACGTTTTGCGGCCGAGGCGCTCCATGTCTCAAGCGCAGCCAGTGCCTTGCCGCGCTTGCGCCGGGCGTCCAGCAATTCGGCCATGTCCTGCGGCGACACGATGAAAGCCGCCGCACGTCCATGCCGGGTAATGCCGACCGGCTCGCGCAAGATAGTGTCCAGCAGCTGGCCGAAGCGGTTTTGGGCTTCGACGGAGGTTACGGTGATCATAGAGCGCCCTAAGAAACTAGCCAACTTGTACAGTATAGCTATTTGCAAGGCGCTTGGGTCAGAAACCGATCGATGGAAAAATTTTCAAGTCGGACCCGTTTCTCGGTGTTGACAAGAAAATGCCAGCTCGGCATCGAACCACGAACGCACCAGGCGGCCCTTTAGCTCGCTACGAATCGTGACGCTGCCGCCCAGTGCAGGCGAGGCCTCAAGACAACAATGCGTACCGCAAAGGAGTTCGCGCAGACCGTCTTCCCGGTCGCTTGTCTTTCGGTTGCATCACCCACCACTCTCCAGCCCGAACGCCGCATTCCGGTCCTGCCCTAGCAACGCGACCATCTGCGGCAGTGCCGCCTGCAGCTCGGCTTTCAGCGTATGCGGCGGATTGATGATGAACATGCCGCTGGCGGGCAGGCCGGGGCGGATCACTTCACCTTCGGTATCTGTCGTTAACTTGCTTGATTTGACGGT
>NCGI01000242.1 GCA_002256925.1 Polaromonas sp. 28-63-22 | reverse complement strand
GCCCAGGCTTCCTTGTGCTCCAGCGTGGCCAGGCGCGGGTCCTGGCGCAGGTAGGCCAGCACCGCGCGCACAGCCGCCTCGGGCCCGGCGATAGTGCCGTTGATGCCTTCGGCGGCTAGCAGCAGCGTGCCCTTCACGCCGTGGGCGTCGCAGCAGGCCAGCAGCGGCGCCTGCAGCGCGGCGAAGTCGGGCAGTTCGACAAACTTGTAGAGGGCAGCGGTGAGGAAGCGGGACATGAGGGTCAGTCGAAAAAGCAGGAGGAGCAGGAGAAGCAGGCTTGCACGGCCAGGGCAGGCCCGGCAGGGCGCACAAAGCCCTATTTTAAGTGACAAATAGCCCTGCAGCCCAATTAATACCTGTGCGAGCAGCTATCAAAATAATAGCGACTTGAGGCCGGCTACAGCGGCGTGCCGGCCCTGCCAGCGGGCCGCCGCTACGGGCTGGCTTCAAAGCGCGCGCGAAGGCTTTCAATGCGGGCGCGGTTGGTGCCGAGGTCGCTCTTGCCCAGGCGGCTGGCCGAGCGGACCTGAATCACCCCGGCCGGCGCGTCCAGGTAAAACTCCACATCGTCGGTGAACTTCAGCAGCCGCGTGGTGGCCTGCGCATAGATGTAGCCCGGCAGCTTGGTGACGACCACGACGCCTGGCGTGGCTTCCAGCAGCGCGGCGAGCTTTTTCATCGCGGCGGCAGGGTCGCCGGTGTAGCGCAGCGGCGCGATGCGCGGGTCGTAGCCCAGCACCCGGCTGGCATCGGGCGACGCCTGGCTGCTGACACTGTTCGGTGTGTCGCTGGGCGGCAGCAGCTGGCCACCATGAACGCCCAGGCCCCCGGGCCGGGTGCCGCGAAACGCGCCCAGTTGCCCCGCCACCACCACCAGGGCGGGCGCCGCGACGATCACCAGCACGACAAGTCGAAGAATCTTCATGGTTGACCTTGGGTTAATGGGAATGACGCATCCGGATGCAGGCCACGCGGCACAATGAACGCCGGGGCATCCGGGCCGGACCTTCGCGGTTAGCCGCAATGCTGTTCATTGAAGCGCTAATCACTCCGTTCGCCCTGAGCTTGTCGAAGGGTCGTGCCAGCGCACACAGGCTTCGACAGGCTCAGCCCGAACGGTTAAGCGAACAGTATGGCGGTTAGCCGTTGCCCGATCCATTGCAGGTCTGAAAGCCAAAAAACCACGCTTATTTTTCATGATTTTCTACTTCTCTGCCCAGCATGAACTTCACGCCCCCACCTACGAATTTTTTCGGGGCGAGCGGGTGCCGTGTTTCGAGTCGCCGGCGCGGGCGAATTTTGTTCACGCGGAATTGCTCGCGCGTGGCCACGAGGTTCGGGCCCCCAGCGTGGACAGTTCGGCCGTGCTTGCGCAGGTTCACAGCCCGCGCTACCTGGCCTTTGTGCAATCGGCCTGGGCGCAGTGGCTGGCGCTGGATGCGGCCAACGCGGCGCGGCAGCCGTTTCCCTCGGTGTGGCCGGTGCGCACCCTGCGCAGCGACGTGGAGCCCGCCAACTTCGTGGCCCGGCTGGGTTTGTATTCGATGGACAACGGCAGCCCGCTGGTGGCCGGCACGTGGGCGGCCGCCAAGGCAGGCGCCGATGCCGCAATGAGCGCGGCGCCGCTGCTTGCGCAGGGCGAGCGCGGTGTTTTTTGCGCCACGCGCCCACCCGGCCACCATGCGGGCGCGGACTTCATGGGCGGCTATTGCTTTCTCAACCATGCGGCCGTGGCAGCCCAATCCCTGCGGCAGCAGGGCAGCCGCCGGGTGGCGATTCTTGACGTGGACTACCACCACGGCAATGGCACGCAGAGCATTTTCTACCGTCGCGCCGATGTGCTTTTTGTCAGCATCCATGGCGATCCGCGCACCGAATACCCGTTCTACCTGGGCCACGCCGATGAAACCGGTGAAGGCGAGGGCGAGGGTTTCAACCTGAACCTTCCGCTGCCGGCGGGCAGCACGGCTGAGGCCTGGTTCGCGGCGCTGGAGGTGGCCTGTGCACGCATCGACCGGCACCAGGCCGATGCGCTGGTGGTGTCGCTCGGACTTGACACCTACGCCGGTGACCCGATCTCGACGTTTGCCCTGCTGGCTGGCGACTTTGACCGTCTGGGTGCGCGCCTGCAGCGGCTCGGACTGCCGACCCTGTTTGTGCTCGAAGGTGGTTATGCGGCGGCCGAGCTGGGCGTCAACGCCGCCACCGTGATGGACGCGTTTGAACGGCGCTGACTGCGGGCGCGGGTGGCGTCGGCGCTCCATCCGTTTTGGCTGACAGACTTTGTTGCTGCATCGCAGCAAAATGAGCTATGGACGCTGCACGCTCCCCCCACCCGCCATGGCCAAAAGCCTGAGCAGCCTGTGGCTCACCAGCCTGCGCCGTGGCATGAAGGTGCAGCGGGCGCAAAGCCGGCTCCTCAAAAGCCTGATGCCCAAGGCACCCCGTGCCAAACGGGTCAAAGCGGCCAAATCGATCAGACCGGCCAAAGCGCGTCAACCGGTCAAACGCATGACGGCGGCGAAGCGAGCCACCGCACGTTCACCCGCCAGCGCAGCACCCGCGGCGGGCAGCTGGCAGAAGTCGTATTTTTCAGCGCCCGGCCCCACGCCGACGGCAGCAACCCGGCGCATGCTGTACTGGCTGTACCTGCCCGCCAAGGCATCGGAGGCCGCTGGCGCGCCGCTGCCGCTGGTGGTGATGCTGCACGGCTGCCAGCAAACCGCCACCGACCTCGCCACGTCCACGCGCATGAACCAGCTCGCCGAGCGCAAAGGCTTTGCGGTGTTGTACCCGCAGCAGTCGGCCGCCAGCGACGCGCACCGCTGCTGGCACTGGTACAAACGCGCCGTCCAGCAAGGGCAGGGCGAGGTGCGGCTGATCGCCGACATGATCGCGCAGGTGCAGCAGCGCCATGGCCTGGACCCATCGCGCACCTATGTGGCGGGGATTTCGGCCGGTGCCGCGCTGGCCGCCATCGTCGCGCTGCGCCACCCCGCATTGATTGCGGCAGTGGGCCTGCATTCGGCCCCGGTGTTTGGCACCGCTGATTCAGCCCTGAGCGCGTACCGTGCGATGCAAGGCGGCGGCGCCCGCAGCTACCGTGAGGTCGCCAGCGCCTGGGCCGGGGCCACGCCGACATTTCCGGGCATGCCAGCCCTCATCATTCACGGCGACCGCGATCCGGTGGTGCGCCGCATCAACGCCGCGCAACTGGCGCAGCAGTTCGCCATCGTCAACGGCAGCCACATCACCAGCGCCGCGCCCACACGCCGCAGCTACCCCGGCCGCGCCGGTGGCCGCAGCCCGCGCCACGCCTACACAACCGTCACGCACTACGCCGGCAGAAAACCGCAGCTGGTGCAGTGCGACATCGCCGCACTCGGCCACGCCTGGAGCGGCGGCGACGACAGCGTGAG
>NCGI01000022.1 GCA_002256925.1 Polaromonas sp. 28-63-22 | reverse complement strand
GAAGGCAAGACCTCCAAGGCGCCTTTGTCCGAGTCGTTCGGTCAGTGGAAGAACCTGAAGATCGTGATTTTGGCGCTGGTGGGCCTGACCGCCGGCCAGGCCGTGGTCTGGTACACCGGGCAGTTCTACGCGCTGTTCTTCCTGACGGGCTCACTCAAAGTTGACGGTGCTACCGCCAATCTGCTGGTGGCCGCTTCGCTGGTCATCGGTACGCCTTTCTTCATTCTGTTCGGTACCCTGTCTGACAAGATTGGCCGCAAGCCGATCATCATGGCGGGTTGCCTGCTGGCCATCGTCACCTACTTCCCGGTGTTTGGCGCGCTGACCAAGGCGGCCAACCCCGCGCTGGCTGCTGCTCAGGCCGCCAACAAGGTCGTGGTTACGGCTGATCCGAAGGAATGCTCGTTCCAGTTCAACCCGACCGGCACGGTCAAGTTCACCAGTTCGTGCGACGTTGCCAAACAGGTTCTGTCGGCGAATTCGGTCAGCTATGAGAACGTGGCCGCTCCCGCCGGTACACCTGCGACCATCAAGATCGGTGACGTCGTGATCACCAGCTTTGCGGCTGCAGGCCTGTCTGCCGATGACCTCAAGAAGAAAGACGCCGAATTCAAGAAGGCCACGCTTGATGCCCTGAAGACTGCCGGCTACCCGTCGAAGGCCGACCCTGCCAAAGTTGACAAGGTGATGATCATCGCCATCCTCACCTACCTGGTGCTTTTGGTGACGATGGTGTACGGCCCGATTGCCGCCATGCTGGTCGAAATGTTCCCGACCCGTATCCGCTATACCTCCATGTCGCTGCCGTATCACATCGGCAATGGCTGGTTCGGTGGACTGTTGCCTGCGACGGCGCTGGCCATCGTGGCCCAGACCGGCAATATGTACAACGGCCTGTGGTACCCGATCATTGTTGCCGCCATGACGCTCGTCGTCGGCACGCTGTTCGTCAAGGAAACCAAAGACGTCGATATTTACGCCGACGACTGATTGGTTCGCCAGGCAACGCAGGCTTGTCAGCCCGCGTTGCCTGAGAAGTTATTAGGACTTCGCGGGCTCCTGCTCCATCGGTAGGAGCCTTTTTTTATGTTCAAGGAGATTGGCTATGTGGAAAATTGTGGTGGGATTCATCGTGTTCGCGGGTCTGGCGCTGTATATGTTGACCAAGGGCGGTGATCTGGACATGGGCGGTGAAAAACACGGCGCCTTGGGGGCTGATACCAAGGTGGCGCACGCTGACATGGCGTCAACCGCCGGCACACGCGTGATATGACCCGCAGCTGACGCGCCCTTTCGAAGCGTCTGCGGCTGGTCCGCCTGACGGTCGAACTGGAGGGACAGGCGGCACTGGTTTTTGATGTGTTTTGATGGGGTCAAAGCTAACATCGGGCAGGGGAGTTCATAGCCTGGGCTATACGCGCAACCAAGAAAAAGCCACCGGACCCAACCCTTCCGGCAAGCTTGCGATCGCAGCGTGTTTTACAGAAATACGCGAATGATTTATATCAAGACGGAGCGGGGCCAATCTGCCCTGCATGACCGCTCGGTGGGCCTCGCCCCCCGGCAACGCTCTGCGTTCATCCTTTTTGACGGACGGCGCAGCGATGGCGAAGTCCTGAAGGCCACGGCAGGCTTGGGCGTCACGCCCGCCGACATTGACCAACTGGTCACGCTTGGATTGCTGTCGCCGGTCTTGCCGCCATCAGGCCACGCGGCAGATGTTCCAGCCGAAGTGTCCGGGCCGTCAGTGCCTGCGCGCGCGCCGGTCGAGCCCGGACTTGCTGCGATACCCGCTACCCCTGCCTCGCCGAGCCTGGACACGCAGGCTCACTTCCTGAAAGCCTGGCCCATTGCAACACGCCTGACGGCTGGTCTGGGCTTGCGTGGCTTCCGTCTGAATCTGGCGGTTGAAGCGGCCGGCGACCTTGCCAAACTCAAGGAACTGGCGCCCCGCATCAAGGAGGCGGTGGGTGCCGAGAAGTTTCACGAACTTGAGGTTGCCCTGTACCTGTAAACCCCGGCGACGAGCAGGGCGTCCTGCTTGAGGCGCCAGCCGAGCCGGGGCAAAGCCGGGCGTCACGGGGCGCGCAACGGCCCGGCAGCTCCACCTGGCTGTTGCCTCACCCTGGGCTTGTGGCGATAGCCCCGCCCCGCCTGCGTCGTCAGCGCTTGAATTTCCCGTCGGTGCCAATGATGGACAGATCGGCGAAGTCCAGCCCTGTGTGATCCTCGGCGGAGTAGTTCACTTCGAGGCCGCCGATATCGAACTTGCGCAGGCTTTCGAGCGCGGCTTCGATTTTCTCGCGGCTCGGTTTGGGGCCGGCACGGCGCAGACCCTCGACCAGCACCTTGGCCGCAGCAAAGCCCTCCAGCATGGCCGGGCTGATTTCACCCGTACCTTTGGCCTTCGCCAACTCTATGGCTTCCTTGACCAGTGGGTAGGCGATCGAGCGCTCGTACGGGAAGACCTGGGTCACGATGACACCGCGCGCGTTGTCGCCCAGACTTTTGATAAAGCCGCTGGAAGCATTGTTGGACAGCGTCACGATCTGTGCGGCCGAACCGGCAGTCCGGAAGGCCTTTGCACCGTCCACCACAGCCTGGCCGGACGCCACCATGATGATGGCCTGCGCGTTGGATTGCACCACCTTGGGCGCAATCGAGGCGAAATCAGGCTTGGTGCGGTTGAATTTTTCGAGTACCGCGGGTTGCAGCTTGGCTGCAGCCATCCCTTTTTGCGCGCCGGCCAGCCCGTCGGCACCAAAGCTGTCGTCAACATACACAATGCCGATGCGCGTGATGCCCATGGAATGGAGATGGGTGACGGCTTTTTCAGCTTCACGCTGATAGGTTGCGCGCACGTTGAACACATACTTCTTCACCGGCTGATGCAGCACCATGGCGCCGGTGGATGGACCCACCAGCGGGACCCCGAATTTTTCGAGCAACGGAAGTATGGCTTCGGTGTGCGGCGTGCCACGGGTCAGGAACATGGCCGAAACGTTGTCGTCTTCGATCAGCTTGCGGGCGTTCTCGGCCGCCAGTTTCGGATCGAATTTGTCGTCCAGCGAGATCAGTTCAATCTTCTGCCCGTTCACACCACCCTTGGCGTTGATGGCGTCAAGATAGAGTTTTGCGCCGTCGGTGGTCTCTTTCACGCCGGCGCCCACGGGGCCTGTGAATCCTGCCGTCTGCCCAATCAGGATTTGCGCAAAGCTGGCCTGGCTCAAGGCGGCCAGGGCCAAGGTTGCGCACCATAGCCTGAGGTTGTTCATGATCGTCCTGTGAAGTGGTTGTGACACCACGGATTTCATCATCAAATGTGTCCAGCAGCGAAGCGGGGTATCCACAAGGAGGCTGTAAAAGCGGGGGAAAGTCGTTTTAACCCCACAGGGCCTACGTGGGAAGCCGCTGACTAGAATGTTTGACTTACTTGAAAGCAACCCCCTTCATGTCCCAGGGAACCATCCGCATTCGCGGTGCGCGCCAGCACAATCTTAAAAATCTCGATCTCGATATTCGCACCGGTGAGTTGACGGTGGTGACGGGGCCCAGCGGTTCCGGCAAGTCTTCGCTGGTGTTTGATACGCTCTTTGCGGAAGGCCAGCGTCGCTACGTCGAAACTTTCTCGGCCTACGCGCGGCAGTTCCTCGACCGCATGGACAAGCCCGCCGTGGACAAGGTCGAAGGTGTGCCACCGGCCATTGCCATCGACCAGACCAATCCGGTGCGCAGTTCACGTTCCACGGTCGGCACGATGACCGAGTTGAACGATCACCTGAAGCTTTTGTATGCGCGTGCGGCGCAGCTTTTTGACCGGCAAACGGCCCAAGCCGTGCGCCATGACACCCCCGAGTCGATCTATGCCGAGTTGATGCTACGGACGGCGCCACTTGACCCCAGGGTGGTCCTGACGTTTCCGGTGGAGTTGCCCGGCAACATCAGCGCCGAGCAACTGGCGCAGTGGTTGTCGGCCAGCGGGTTCACCCGCGTACACGCCGAACGCGACGTGGCGACGCCCGCCGGGCCGCACAAGTTGCTGGATGTCGTGGCTGACCGGTTCCGCATCCAGACGGTTGAGAAAGCGCGCGCCATTGAGGCGATCGAAGTCGCTGTCAAACGCGGCGGTGGCCGGCTGAATGTTTACGTGCAGTCAGACATCCAGGGCGGCGACGATACAGGCCAGGCCGGGCCTGGCGTGGCCGCTGAAGCCAGGCCGGCTGAGGAAATGTGGCGCTTTTCCACCGGCCTGCATTGCCCTGACAGTGACCTGCGCTACACCGAGCCAACGCCTTCGCTGTTTTCGTTCAATTCAGCCATGGGTGCCTGCACCACCTGCAAGGGTTTTGGCCGGGTCATTGGTGTTGACTACGGCCTCGTGATTCCCAACGACAAGGCCACCTTGCGCGCCGGTGCCATCAAGGTGATGCAAACACCAGCCTGGAAGGAAGCGCAGGACGATCTGATGCGCCACGCCGAAGCAGCCGGCATTCCGCGCGACACGCCCTGGTACAAGCTGACGCCCGAGCAGCAGGGCTGGGTCATCAATGGTTCCCCCAGCTGGAATGGCAAGTGGAACCAGCACTGGTTTGGCATCAAGCGCTTTTTTGAGTACCTGGAAAGCAAGGCCTACAAGATGCACATTCGGGTGCTGCTGTCCAAGTACCGCAGCTACACCGAATGCGAAACCTGCGGCGGCGCGCGCCTCAAGCTGGAGTCGCTGCTGTGGCGCCTGGGCACCAAAGAGGCCGCCGATGCCGTGTTGCCGCCGGCGCAACGTTTCATGCCGGTGGGTGTGCAGTGGACGCGCGCGCAGCTTGAAGCCATGCCGGGCCTGTGCCTGCATGACTTGATGCGGCTGCCGATTGACCGGTTGCAGAAATTTTCAGGCAGTCTCTCATTTGCCGCCGAAGGGGACGACGCCGAGCAGAAAGCCCTCAAGTCGTTGTTTGAAGAAATCCAGACCCGGCTGAAGTACCTGTGCGATGTCGGCATCGGCTACCTCACGCTCGATCGGCAGAGCCGCACGCTTTCAGGCGGCGAGGTGCAGCGTATCAACCTCACGACGGCGCTCGGCACCTCGCTGGTCAACACGCTCTTTGTACTCGACGAGCCCTCGATTGGCCTGCACCCGCGCGACATGAATCGCATCACCCAGGCCATGCACCGGCTGCGCGATGCCGGCAACACGCTGGTGGTGGTCGAGCACGACCCGGCCGTGATGCTGGCTGCCGACCGGATGATTGACATGGGCCCCGGCCCCGGCGAGAAGGGCGGGCAGATCGTGTTTGACGGCACGCCTGAAGACCTCAAGCACGCCGACACCTTGACGGGCGCCTACCTGGGTTCGCGCAAGCAGGTCGGCATGGGTTTCAAGCGCGCCGTCACCGACAGCACGCCGCGTCTGATCCTTGAGGGCGCGCGTGACCACAACCTGCAAAACCTCACGGTGGAGTTCCCCCTGCAGCGCCTGGTCTGCGTGACGGGTGTCAGCGGCTCCGGCAAATCGACGCTGATGCAGGACATCCTCGCCCCCGCGCTCTTGCGCCAGTTTGGCAAGGCCACTGAAACGCCGGGCCTGCATGACCGGCTGATGGGCGCCGATCATCTGACCGATGTGGTGTTTGTCGATCAATCCCCCATCGGGAAGACCGCGCGTTCCAACCCGGCCAGCTATGTCGGCGCCTGGGACGCAATCCGCGAGCTGTTCGCGCAGGCGCCGCTGGCCCGCCAGCGCAGCTACACCGCCACCAAATTCAGTTTCAACAATGGCGACGGACGTTGCCCGACCTGTGGCGGCTCGGGTTTCGAGCATGTCGAGATGCAGTTTTTAAGCGACGTGTATCTGCGCTGCCCCGATTGCGATGGCAAGCGCTACCGGCCCGAGATTCTTGAGGTGATGATCGAGCGCAAGGCGATGGGCCAGCTCACGCCCAGGTTAATGAATGTGTCAGATGTGCTCGAACTCACCGTCAGCGAGGCGGTGCAGGTGTTTGCACAAGACCGCGAGGTGATCCGCGCATTGCAACCCATCGTCGATGTGGGGCTGGAATACGTGAAGCTGGGCCAGCCCGTGCCAACGCTGTCAGGCGGCGAAGCGCAGCGCCTCAAACTGGCCGGTTTTCTGGCCGAGGCCAGCAAGGCCGGCAGCAAAACCATGAGCGCCAGCCGGCAGGCGCTGGCGCTCAAGTACCCCGGCCGCGGCACGCTGTTCATGTTTGACGAGCCGACCACCGGCCTGCACTTTGACGACATCGCCAAACTCATGCGCGCCTTGCGCAAACTGCTGGAAGCCGGCAACTCGCTCATCATCATCGAACACAATCTTGACGTGATCCGCTCGGCTGACTGGCTGATCGACCTTGGCCCCGAAGGCGGCGAGGGCGGTGGTTTGCTGGTGGCTGAGGGTACGCCCGAGACGGTGCGCGAGCACGCGACGTCGCACACCGCCAGGGCCTTGCGCGAGTACGAGCTGGCGATGGGCCAGGTGCATGGCGTGGAGGAGGCGCGACCGAAAGCATGGAAAGCACGTCCGGCTTTCTCCAACGACATCCAGATCGTTAACGCCAAAGAGAACAACCTCAAGAGTCTGTCGGTCAACATTCCGCGCGGCAAATTCAATGTCGTCACCGGCGTCTCGGGTTCGGGTAAATCGACACTGGCATTCGATATTCTGTTCAACGAGGGCCAGCGGCGTTACCTTGAATCGCTGAACGCCTATGCGCGCAGCATCGTGCAGCCGGCAGGCCGGCCCGAGGTCGATGCGGTGTATGGCATTCCGCCCACCGTGGCGATCGAGCAGCGGCTGTCACGTGGCGGCCGCAAGTCCACCGTGGGCACCACCACCGAGGTGTGGCATTTTCTGCGCCTGCTTTACGTGAAGCTGGGCATCCAGCACTGCACCAGAGACGGCGCCGCAGTGATGCCGCAAAGCCCCGAGAGCATTGCCGCGCAGCTCTTTAAAACCTACCGTGGCCAGCATATCGGCCTGCTGGCGCCGCTGGTGATTGCGCGCAAGGGCGTGTACACCGAACTGGCCGACTGGGCACGGCCACGCGGCTACACCCACCTGCGGGTGGACGGCGAGTTTCTGCCGACCACCGGCTTTCCGCGCATCGACCGCTTCAAGGAGCACACGGTCGAACTGCCGATTGCCGATATTCATGTGGCACCCGACAACGAGGCGGCGCTGCGGCTGGCGTTGACGAATGCGCTGCAGCACGGCAAGGGCGTGGTGCATGTGCTCGGCCCGCTCGACGGCCTGCGCGGCGCCATGATGGCGGGCAGCAGCACCCGGGGCATTGGCCGGCTGGAAGCTTTCTCGACCCGGCGCGCCTGTCCGGTGTGTTCCACCTCGTATGCCGAGCTGGACCCGCGCCTTTTCAGCTACAACAGCAAGCACGGCTGGTGCACCGACTGCGTGGGCACCGGTGTCAAGCTCACCAGAGAGCAGCGCAAGGTGTTCGATGATTCGGTGCGCGACGATGACAACAAAGGCCGCGAGCAGACCTTTGGCGAGGCCGAGGCTGATGACGTCGTCGATACCGTCTGTCCGGGCTGCGAAGGCTCGCGGCTGAACCGGCAGGCCCGGGCCGTCAGGTTTGCGGGCGTGGGCATTGCCGATATCGCCGCGCTGTCGGTGACGGATGTACGGGCGTGGGTGGAAACACTGGGGCTCATCGGGCGCATGAGCGAGCGCGAGCGCGGCATTGCGCGCGACCTGATTCCCGAAATCAAAAGCCGGCTGGAGTTTCTCGAAGACGTGGGGCTGGGCTACCTCACGCTGGACCGTGGCGCCCCCACGCTGTCGGGCGGCGAGGCGCAGCGCATCCGGCTGGCGGCGCAACTCGGCTCGAATCTGCAGGGCGTGTGCTACGTGCTCGATGAGCCGACGATCGGCCTGCACCCGCGCGACAACCAGATTTTGCTCAGCGCGCTTGGAAAGCTCAGCGAGCGCGGCAACACGCTGGTCGTGGTCGAACACGACGAAGACACGATTCGCCGCGCCGACAACATCATCGACATCGGCCCCGGCGCCGGCAAGCGCGGCGGGCAACTGGTGGCGCAGGGCACGGCGGCGCAGCTGTCGGCCGTGCCGGAGTCGCTGACGGGACGCTACCTTGCCAATCCCCTGGTGCATCCGCTTCATGCGCGTCGTGAAACAGTAATGGGACTAGCTGAAATGGGGTCAGATCTCAATTTAGCCGAATGGGGGTCAGATCCCAATTTCGCGACCACCAGCACGCACGATCAGGTCGTCGAAGCGAATTTGGGCTCTGACCCCCATTCGGCTGACCCCATTTCAGCGGCACCCAAGCCAAAACCTCTCAGCAAGAAGAAACAGGCGGAACTCAAGGCGGCTGCGCTGAAGGCAAATGCCGCCAGCGCCAGCGCCCTCCACAACGCAGCACCCGGCGCAGCCAGCGAGTTCACGTCCTGGCTCGGCATCGTGAACGCCGATCTGCACAACCTCAAAAACGTTTCCATTGACGTGCCGCTGTACCGGCTGGTGGCCGTCACCGGCGTGTCGGGCTCGGGGAAATCAACCCTCGCGCGCGACGTGCTGCTCACCAACGTCCACGCGGCCGTGATGCAGCGCTCGACCAAAGCCGGCCGCGATGCCGATGACGCCGGCAAACACCCCGCGTGGACGGGGTGCGAGCGCATCGAAGGCTACCGCGTGGTGGACCGCGTGCTCGAAGTCGATCAAACCCCCATCGGCAAGACGCCGCGCTCCTGCCCCGCCACCTACATCGGTTTCTGGGACACGATTCGCAAACTGTTTGCCGATACGCTGGAAGCGCGAGCCCGTGGTTACGCGGCAGGGCGCTTCAGCTTCAACACCGGCGAAGGCCGCTGCCCGACCTGCGAAGGCGCGGGCGTTCGCACCATCGGCATGAGTTTTCTGCCAGACGTCAAGGTGCTGTGTGAAACCTGCCACGGCGCGCGCTTCAACCCCGAGACGCTGGCCGTGACGTGGCGTGGCAAGAGCATCGGCGACGTTCTGCGCATGGAGGTCGATGAGGCCACCGGGTTTTTTGCGTCGATGCCGAACATCGGCCACCCGCTGCAGTTGCTCAAGGACGTTGGCCTCGGCTACCTGACGCTCGGTCAGCCGTCGCCCACGCTGTCGGGCGGCGAAGCGCAGCGCATCAAGCTCGTCACCGAGCTGAGCAAGGTGCGCGACGACATCACACGCCGGGGCCAGAAAGCGCCGCACACGCTCTATGTGCTGGACGAGCCGACGGTCGGCCTGCACATGGCCGATGTGGAAAAGCTGATCCACGTGCTGCACCGCCTCGTCAATGGTGGCCACAGCGTGGTGGTGATCGAGCACGACCTCGACGTGATCGCCGAGGCCGACTGGGTGATTGACCTCGGGCCCGATGGCGGCAACGCCGGCGGCACTGTGGTGGCGTCTGCCCCGCCAGAGGAAGTCGTTCGGTTGCAAACCCATACGGGCAAGGCACTGCAAAGTGTTTTGGCGCGGTTTTGACGCGCTTCGAGTTGCTATGAAATTAATAGCTTCCGGCGCATGTATCAGCTGGGCTGAGGGCCAATTCCGGTGTTTTTAGGAAGCTTGTAGGCCTGCAACGCGTGATTCGGAGACTCCGCATATTGAAAAGCCAGCTTGCCCGCCTGAACCATGGCTGACAGGTGTTTGTTGCGCAGGTACTTGAGGTCTTTGCCGAGCAATGTGGCAAGCTCCTCGCCCCGTAACGGGTGCCATCCGCATAAATCACGAATGAGTTGCCGTAAGGCCGCTTCGCCCATTCTTTGGCCCGGGGTGGGCAGTTTCGCCTCCAGTTCTGGCGGTAAAGGTGGTAAGTCCCGCTTGCCACCTTCGGGCCTTTGCTTACCACCTTCAGGTAGTTGGTTACCACCTTCAGGTATCTGCGCATCGCCTTCGAGCGGCAATTTCCCCTGCTGCGGGTGTCTGTTGACTACCTCCAAAGGGTTTGCCAGGGTGTAGTGCGTGCGGCTGCCTGCCCCTTGTTTTTCCAGCAACCCCCGGTCTCGCAGGCGGCGCAGCAGGCTGCTGGCTTGCAGGGTGTCTAGCTCAGAAAAGTCGCGGCAAGCGGTGTTGTCCACCACCCCGGTTTCGCGTGCGTAAATCAGCGCCTTGGCTTCTTCGGCTGTTAACGTGTCGCCTGCCAGAGACTTTAGCCATGCGTAGTCTTCTTCGGTCAACAGGTGGTGCAAAAACAGCGTGACCTTGAACTCGTTTTTTTGTCGATCAGACGCAAAGTCTGGCAACGGCAACCGCGCGTCATCTACCAGCCGGCGCATGGTGCGTATGCCAGAGCCCTTGGTCTCAGCCCAGTTGATCTCATGCAAAACGGCGGCGATGGCGGGGTTGCGCAGGCGCGAGCCAGGCGTGCCCAGGCTGGCCATGTCTTTCAAGGAAAAGCCGGGGTTGATAACCTCAAGCCGGTTGCTGTAGCGCACGATCTGGATGGGGCTGTGGTCCTGGTAACTACGGTGCATCACCGCATTGGCCAGTGCCTCCCGAATCACCTTGCGTGGCAGCATGGGCTGCTGGCGGCTTTGCAGCTCGCCTTCTGGCAGACGAAAACCCTTGGGCAGTTCGTCCACCACAGTGGCCTCGGCCTGCGGCAGCGCCAGCATCAAGGGTTTGCGGATGTCAACGGATGAAAAACGCCGCTCAGGGTCATCCACCCATTGCGTGCCAACCACCCGCACGTAGTCAATACGCAAGGCCGGGAACAGGCGGCGAAGGGCCAGTGGCTTGCCAAACAGCACGATTCCCGCCAAGGTGGGTTTTAGCTCGTTGCCCACCCGCCGCGCGGCGGACAAAGCCTCCAGCATGTCATCGTTGCCATAAGCCAACTCCTCGGCCTGCGGGTTCACCAGTGCGCGCAGGCGCCGGTATTCAGCAACGGCCTGCGGCTCGAAATCGACCATCCGTGCGTCCGCAATGGGCGCCATGTCCGGCCCAAACTGGGGCTGGCTAGCGCCGCGCAGTACCCACAAATCTTCGTCAACACAGCGCTGGTCTGTTGAGCCAATGCGCCTGAAAGCCCCTTTGGGCAGCCCTGTAGCCTGCAGATAAATCGGCTTTTGGCTGATATCGGCCTCGGGTACAAACACGACCAAAACGGTTTTGTCATCCACCCGCTCCACCGCCATTTCTGGCCGTACAGCAATGTTCAGCATACTGGCGCACTGCGTCGCCAGGTCTTTCTGGGCCTTGTCCGGGTCGGGCACCCCTTGAACCCAATACTGGGTATCGCCCTTGGCATCCAGCTTCCAGTCCACGCCCAACAGCAGATAACCGCCACCCAGTCCAGGTTCATTGGCAAACGCAATCACCGTTTCCATGATGGACTTGCCGATTTCACGTGCCCGCTTTGCTTCAATGCGAGGTGATTCGTCTGAGGCGTTGAGTTCGGCTAAAAGGTCTTGAGCGGTGCGCATGGTTGAAGGACGGCGATGTGATTTTTGTTACTATATTTTTAATAGCTGCTCATGCCCGTATATGTTGAGTTAGAGGCCTATTTGATGGTGAAAGTGGCCTACGAACAGGTCAAAAAGAGCTTTTTAGGCTTCGCCCTCAATCAAACGCGCCACTTCCAGTCTTGGCGGCGCAAACAACTGGCTGCAGATGGAGTGGCGCAGGTGCCCAGCGTGTTGTTTTCTTTAATGCCATATTGGGAGGAAGAGCGTTGGGATGTCATTCAGCTTGGTCAAAAAGGCGTATCTGTTCAAAGCAAGGGTGCAGGTAGGTCGATGGATTATGCGGGTGAAATATGCGTCTCAGGGCGACGCTCGCCAGCAGGGGGCGTCATCTGCGCGGGGCAATTCCGTGGCGCGGCTTCGGAGCCCTACCGGCAAAGCGTTGCAAAGTGTTCTGGCGCGGGTTTGATGCGAGCCAGTCGCTATGAAAATAATAGCTGCTCGCGCAGGTAATGATTGGGCTGCAGGCCCGAAACGCTTATAAAAACGGCATTTGGCCGCGTGACGCGCAGGTGACCCGTTTCAGGTCTTGCCCTGATGCGCGCTGCCTCCGGGCAGGGCAAGATGAGCTCACTTTTTTGTACACTTTTTGCAGCATTTCAGGAGATCCATTCATGCAACGCCGTCACTTACTGCAATCCGCCGCCGCCCTCGCCGTGCCAGCACTGGGCCCTCTGGCCTATGCGCAGCCTGCCGCCTTTCCGGCCAAACCGATCAAGCTCGTCATTGCGTTTCCCGCAGGCGGTCCGACCGACATCACGATGCGCCAGCTGGCCGACAACGCCTCGAAAATTCTGGGCCAGCCGGTCATCATTGAAAACAAGCCCGGCGCCGGTGGCACCCTGCCGGCGCAGCAGTTGCAAACGTCGGCCGCCGACGGCTACACGCTGGCGCAGATTCCGCTCGGCGTGTTTCGCCTGCCCTACACCACCAAAATCAACTGGGACCCGGTCAAGGACATTGCCTACGTGCTCAATGTCACCGGCTACGCGTTCGGCGTCGTCGTGCCCAGCAACTCGCCGCTTAAAACCTGGGCTGACTTTGTCGCCTATGCCAAGGCCAATCCCGGCAAGCTCAGCTATGGTTCGACCGGCAACCTGACCAGCCCGCACCTGACGATGGAGCTGATCGCGCAAAAACTCAACCTGCAGCTGCTGCACGTGCCGTACAAGGGCAGCGCCGATCTGATGCAGTCGATTCTGGGCGGCAACATCATGGCCGCAGCTGACTCGACCGGCTTTGCGCCGCAGGTCGAGGCCGGCAAGCTGCGCGTGCTGAACACCTGGGGCGAGCAGCGGCTGGCGAAGTTCCCGGACGCGCCCACACTCAAGGAGTTGGGGCTGGACATGGTGCAGACCTCCCCGTTCGGCATCGGCGCGCCCAGGGACACGCCGCCCGCCGTGGTCAAGCGCCTGCACGATGCGTTCAAGCAGGCGATGGAAGAACCCAGCTACACCCAGGCGCTGGGAAAATACGACATGCTGCCGATGTACATGAGCACGGCCAGCTACAGCAAGTTTGCGCAGGATACGTTCACGCGCGAGAAGGCGCTGGTGGAAAAGCTGGGACTGGCCAAAGCGCCGTAGCCCCCTCAAGACGCATCGACCATCCGCGCGTCCAGCACCGCCCGTGCCACCTCGGCAAAGCCTGCGCCGCGCTCGCCTTGCGTGATGTAGCGCGGCAGCTGCGTCAGTTGCGTTTCGAATCGCCGCACATTGGCCACGCCGACGGAATGCTCAAAGGCCTGGAACATCAGCGCGTCGTTGGTCGAATCGCCGATGAACACCCAGTGCGCCATTTCAAGGTCGAGGTCGCGCTGCAAAAGCTCACGCACGGCCCAGCGCGCACCTTCAAGCTTGTTGTGGCTGCCGTACCAGCCGTTGATGTGAATGCTGCTCACGGTGGCCTGCATGCCTTCGCCGGTCATCAGCGCCACCACGGCGGCGATCTGCGCGTCGCTGAGGTGCGCAAACTCGCTGTGGTCGATGGCCATGTCGGTTTCGCGGCCGGCGCTGTCGCGTGCCAGCTGCGTACCGGGCACCTCGCGCAGCACGCGGGCGGCCAACTGCTGCATGCGGCTGAAATTTTCACGTCGAACTGGCGCGCTTTGTTGATATCGTTTTGATAGCTGCCCGCGCACGTACTCATTGGTCTGCAGGCCGATTTGATGTTGAAAAGTGAGGGCCACCGCACCGTTTTCAGCGACGATCGCATCGACCGGCCAGTCGCGCGCAAAAGGCTCGCTCCAGCCCACCGGACGGCCGGTGATCGCCATCACCGGCAGGCCGGCAGCTTTCAAGTCAGCCAGCGCGGCCAGCGCATCGGCGGTGATGGCGCCGTCCGTGGTCAGCGTGTCGTCGATGTCGGTCAGCACACCGGTGATGCGCTGGCGCGCTGCCAGCGGCCAGGCGTTGAGGTTCAGCATGTCAAAACAATGGGTTCCAGCGCGTCGCCCTGGGCCAGCACGCGCCCGATGGCCACAGTTTTGTCATAGCCGAGCCCGCGCAGCGCGGCGATGCAGGCTTCTGCGCGGTCGGCGGGCACAGTCGCCAGCAGACCGCCGGCGGTTTGCGGGTCAAAAATCAGCGGGTAGTTGGGGTGGCTGATGGCCTCGGCCTGGTTGCGCAGGGCGCGGCGCAACCGCACATTGGCGGGCTGCAGCGAACTGAGTATGCCGGCCGCGGCGGTTTCCCGGGCGCCATCGAGCAGCGGCAGCGCCGACAAATAAAGTTCGGCATCGACGCCTGAGGGTCGCGTCATCTCGACCAGATGGCCGAGCAGGCCAAAGCCCGTCAGGTCGGTGCAGGCGGTGGCGCCGTGGTTCTGCAGGCACTGCGCACCCAGCCGGTTGGACTGGATCATCGACGCCAGCGCCGCATCAATCCAGCGGCCCCGCGTCTGCAGCCGGGCGTGCGCGGCGAACAGCGTGCCGGTGCCTATCGGCTTGGTCAGCAGCAGCACATCACCCGGCCGCATGCCGCCTTTTTTCATCACCGTATGCAGGTCTTCATCGACCAGGCCATTGATGGCAAAGCCCAGGGCCAGTTCCCGGCCTTCGCCGGTGTGGCCGCCGACCAGCGCGCAGCCGGCTTCGTTCAGCACTTCAACGGCGCCGGTCATCATCTGAAACAGCACGTCTTCGACCTTGGCCTCCAGCCCCGCAGGCACGGTGGCAATGGCGGTGGCCGACTGCGCCTGCCCGCCCATCGCAAAAATGTCGCCCAGCGCGTGGTTGGCGGCGACCTTGCCGAACAGGTAGGGGTCGTCGATGAAGGCGCGAAAAAAATCGACCGTGTGCACCATCGCCTTGCCGGGCGGCACGCGCACGATGGCGGCGTCGTCGGGCGCGTGCAGCCCAATCAGCACGTCGTCGCGCTCGATCGGCTGCAGCGCGCCCAGTGCGCGCGACAGCACCGTGGCACCGACCTTGGCGCCGCAGCCGCCGCAGCGCATGGCAATCGCCGAAATCGCCTGCGCGGCTTCTTCCTGGTCGAGCTTGATGCCTGGCGCCTTCGCCTTGCCGCTGGCCGTTTCGTCCATCACCGGAAAGGTCTGGAACTTGTCCATGAAGCGGCGGTCGATCCAGTCTTTCCAGCGCCAGACCAGCGCCCGTTGGGCGCTCCAGCCCAATGCGCCGCGCGAAGCAATGGCCTCGCGGTCGCCGGTGCTGATCAGTGCCAGCCAGTCGCGCTGCGGCCGGTAGCGCACCAGCGCCTGGCCCAGCACGGCGCGCCCCAGGTTGGCCGCCAGCGGCCTGGCCTGCCGCACCGCAAACACGCCTGCCTTGGGCAAGGGGCGGCTGACCAGCGTGGCGATGTCGCCGGCGGCAAACACCGCGGGATCGTTCACGCTCTGCAGGTGGTCATTGACCTCGATGAAGCCATCGGCGTCGAGTGCCAGCCCGGTCTGCTGCAGCCACGGTGCCCCGCCAGCCTGCGTGACCCAGACGATCTCGTCCATGTCCAGCAACGTGCCGTCACTGGTTTGCAGGCCCCGCGCCGATACCTGCGTGACCTGGCTGTTGATATGTGTCACCACCTGCCGCGCGGTCAGCACCCGCTCGAAGCTGCTGCGCACGCGGCTGTTGTGCGTCGGCAAGATGCTGGCGCTGTCGCTGAAGAGGTGAAAACTCAGCTCGTTGGGGTCGCGGCCCAACGTGTTTAGTTCGTTGCGCAGCCGGTGCTGCATGGCCAGTGTCAGCTCGACCCCGCCGGCGCCCGCGCCGACGATGGCGATGCGCGTTTTGCCGGCGTGCTGCCGCACCCGCTGCAGCAGCGCCAGCCAGCGGTCGTTAAAAAGGTGAATTGGCTTGACAGCCACGGCGTGCTCGGCCGCCCCCGGCACCTGGCTCATCTGCGGCGTCGAGCCGATGTTGATCGACAGCAGGTCATAGGGCACGGGGGGCCGGCCCTGGCACAGCACCTTGCCGGCGGCTCGGTCCAGGCCAATCACGTCGGCCCGATAAAACCGGGCGCCGGCAAAGGCGGCCAGCGTGTTCAGGTCGATGTGCACCTCGTCGTAGCTGTAGTGCCCGGCGATATAGCCCGGCAGCATGCCCGAGTAGGGCGTGTGCGTGTCGCGGCAGATCACGGTCAGGCGCACGCCGGGCAGCGGCTTCATGCCAAAACGCTTGAGCACACCGACGTGGCTGTGGCCTCCGCCGACCAGCACGATGTCCCTCAGAACCGGTTGTTCCGGTGATTGCATGTCAGCCTTTACTTCAAAGTAGTGTGTGGTCCGGGTGCGTGTTCGGTGCGCGCAGGAGGCGGCTCACGCCGGCTGCAGCAGTTCGGCGACCAGTTGCCGCAACGCGGCGCGTTCGGTGTCGGCGCTGAACAGGCCGGCGCGCAGCGCGCATTGTGCCCCGAGGTGGGCCAGCAGGTTGCCGGGGCGGCCGGCCTGGCCTGTCGGGTTGCTCTGGCTTTCGCCGCAGCGCCGCAGCAGCGCAGCCAGTCCTGCGGCATCGCCCCAGTCGAAGTAGCCCGCGTAGTCATGGCCCAGCATGCCCACGTTGCCGTCGATGCGTGACGCCAGCACCGGCGTGCCGCTACGAATGGCCTCCATCACCACATGCGCGCCGCCCTCCATGCGGCTGGCGTGGACCAGCACGTGCGCGCGCTGGATGCGCCGGCGCGTGGCCTCACGCGCCAGGCCGCCCAGCCAGCGGTAGCGGGGGCACGCGGCGGCGGTGGCCCGGGCCTCGTCGCCCAGCGCAGGGTCCAGCGCATCGCCAATGTGGTCGATGAACAGCGCGCTGTCGTCCTTCAGTAGGCGGGCGGCGGCAAACAGGGTCTCGGGAGATTTTTCCTCGCGCAGATGGCCGACCATCACTGCGCGCAACTGCGCCTGTGACTTGGGCAGGGCCTGGCGGGCGCTGGTGGACTGGAACATCACGCGCGTCTTGCGCCTGAGCGCGTCGGGCAGCGACGCGGGGCCGCATTCCTGCAGCACCACGAGTTGTTGCGCCAGGTGCAGGGACTGCAGCGCCTCGGTACTGGCATGAATGTCGCGGTAAAGATCGGTGCCGGTCAGCACCACAGCCAGGCCGCGCGCGCTGTCGGCCGCGCCGCGCGCCCTGGCCCAGGCGGCCGCCGACGCGGCCGAGCGCCGCGCATGCAGCGCCAGCATCACGCGGTCAGCGTCAGACGCCAGGGCGTCGGGCCACTGCCGCACGATGCGCGCCGCGTGCTGCGGCGCCAGCATCTGCTGCCAGCGCCGCGCCGTCTGCCAGTTGCCGTTGTTGGCATCGGCCAGCGCCGGGCTGACGATGACGACGCGGTTGCGCGGTGCGGTGGAAGGCATCCTCAAGAATGTAGCAGGGGTAACGCGCCCGGGCTGAAACAAGGATTTGCGTTGTCGGGTTTAATGGCGGCTGACTGTTTTTCAAGCCTTCACGGGAGTCTTTCATGGTTGATCTGTCCCCCGCCAGAGTCCTCAGGGCCGTGGCTGTTTGTGCCGCGCTGTGGGCGTCAGGTGCGTCGTTTGCGCAAGCCGTGTTTCGCGTCACCACGATTCCCGAAGAAGCCGCGACCGAGCAGATGCGCATGTTTGGCCCGATTGCCACCTACCTGGAACAAAAACTCGGCATGAAGGTCGAGTTCACGCCCGTGAGCGACTACCCGGCCGCTGTCGAGGCGCTGGTCAACAAGAACGTCGATATGGCGTGGCTGGGCGGCTTTACCTTCATCCAGGCGCAAAACCGCTCGGGCGGCAAGATCATCCCGATCGCCCAGCGCGAAGAAGACACGAAATTCCAGTCGGTGTTCATCGCCAAAACCAGTTCGGGCATCAAGACGCTGGCCGACCTGAAAGGCAAGCAGGTCAGTTTTGGTTCGCAGTCCAGCACGTCGGGCCACCTGATGCCGCGCAGTTTTTTGCTGCAGGCCAATATTGACCCCGACAAGGACTTCAAGCGCGTGGCCTACTCGGGCGCGCACGACGCCACGATTGCCGCCGTGGTCAACGGCAAGGTCGAGGCCGCCGCGCTGGACATCACGGTGTGGAACAAGTTCGTGAAAGAAAAACGGGTTGACACCAAAGAAGTCAACGTTTTCTACACCACCCCAGGCTACTTCAATTACAACTGGTCGGTGCATGCCGACATGCCGGCAGCGCTGCGCGAAAAAGTGACCCGGGCCTTGCTCGACATCAATCCGGCCACCGCGCAGGGCAAGGAAATCCTCGACCTGAACCGCGCCACGCGCTACATCCCGACCCAGGCTTCCAACTACAAAGGCATTGAGGCCGCCGCACGCAGCGCGGGCTTGTTGAAGTGAATCGGTGCGGTGCCGGCCGGGGCAACGCGTCAACCGCCGCTTGATGGTTCGCTGGCAGGCACTGCAGTCGCTATCAAATGTATAGCTGCTGGCGCAGGTATCTATTGGGCTACAGGCCTATTTGGCTATGAAAATAACTCTTCAGGGCGTGTCTGCCCGTCACCCGGCCGCACGGCGTGATGCCGTCGCGGCGCTGCGCGGTTTGTCGCTGCAGGTGGACGCCGGCGAGCAGATCGCGGTGATCGGCCCGTCGGGCGCGGGCAAGACCACGCTGCTGCATGTGCTGGCCTGTGCCTTGCCGCCGGCCAGCGGCAA
>NCGI01000241.1 GCA_002256925.1 Polaromonas sp. 28-63-22 | reverse complement strand
GGGATCAAAACAATCCCGCTTGGCTTACCTCGTTGTAGTGGATTGCCTGCGGCGCGTCCGTGCGCTACCGCACATAAGCGCAATAATTTGGCGTAAAAAATCACGCTGACGCAGGTGGTTGTCCTACGCTTTTTGCGGCTGTCAAGACCGTTGAAATGAGTTATCCGGAGTTTTTATCCCAGCAATTCCGTGTAGGACTGCTGCTCGGACGCATAGCAGCTGCAAGCCACTGCTTCCAGGCCTTTGCGATCGAGCACCGTGAGTTCGCCGCGCACGTATGCGATCAGCCCGTCGCGCTGCAGAGCGCTGGCCGCCGCGGTGATGCCGACGCGGCGCATGCCCAGCATGTAGGCCAGAAACTCCTGCGTCACATGAAAGCTGGCCGCCTGCGCGCGGTCCTGGCTCATCAGTAGCCAGCGCGCCAGTCGCGGGCCGGTCTGGTGGAAACGCAGGCACGCCGCCGACGCGGCCTGCTGCGCCATCAACACATACAGGTAGCGGTTGAGGTGCTTGCGCAAGGCGCTGCTGCGCCCCAGCTCGCCCCGAAAGGCACGCACCGGCATGCGCCAGGCCGTACCCGGCCCCTGGACCAGCGCATGCAATGGCGATATGGCCACGCCCAGCACCATTTCTGCGCCCAGCATGCCTTCGCGGCCCACCATGCCGACTTCCAGGCCGGGCCGGCCTTCGGCCAAAGCAACCAGCGAGATAAAGCCTTCGACCGGAAAATAGACGTAGCGCGTCGGCTCGCCGGGCTCGCAGAGCACGTCCGCCAGCACCAGGTCAATAAGTTCGCATTGTTCAAGCAGGCGCAGCCTGTCTTTGCTGGGTAACAGCTCAATCAAGTGGTTTTGTGCGGTGGCCAAGAAGGCTTCCGGTGTGTTACTGCTCCCCTGGGAGGCAAGGGCGTAACGGCATTGCTGCTGCGAAATGTAGAGCAAGTTGAGTCCTGAGTATGCACCACGCAACGCTAGCGCTCTGTGCGCTAACCCACCAACCACCAGGCTCTACGAGGTTGACGACGCGCCGGCGAGCGCTTCGAGCGGCATTTCCTTGAGACGGTCGTATTCTTTCTTGACCACGCCGTAGCACTCGCAGGAGCGTCTTTCCAGGCCCGTGCGGTCCACCACCGTGATGCGGCCGCGCGCGTAGCGAATCAGCCCGGCTGCCTGCAGTTGCAGCGCCGCTTCGGTAACGCCTTCCCGGCGCACGCCCAGCATGTTGGAGATCAGCTCCTGCGTCATCTTCAACTCGCTGCCTTCGAGCCGGTCGAGGCTGAGCAGCAGCCAGCGGCACAGTTGCTGGTCGAGCGAGTGGTGACGGTTGCAGACGGCGGTTTGCGCCATTTGCGTGATGAGCGCCTGGGTGTAGCGCAGCAGCAGGTGCAGCACCGCACCGCCTTTGTTGAATTCGTCTTTCATCGCCTGCGCCGGCAGCTTGAAACCCTTGCCGGCGCTTTGCACCACGGCCCTGCTGGGTGTCGAGTCGCCGCCCATGAACAGCGAGATGCCAACCAGGCCTTCGTTGCCTACGACGGCGATTTCAGCCGAGGCGCCGTTTTCAAGAACATAGAGCAGCGAAATGATTGCCGTAGTGGGGAAGTACACGTGGCTTAGGGTGCTGCCAGACTCGTAAAGCACCTCGCCCAAGGGAAGATCGACAGCTTCGAGTTCAGGCAGCCAACGCTTCCACTCCGCCTCCGGCATAGCCGCAAGCAGCTGGTTTTTCTTGGCACTTTCTCGGGTACTGACCATCTCGGGATTCCAGGCGAAATTGAGTGGCGACCTGATCTTTCCAAAGAGGAGAAAAGCTGACATGCAGGCCGCCCAACTTTTCAGTATAGGCAGCCTGAACCGACTTGTATGTGCGCTACCGCACATAAGACCTCACATTTCAAATCCTGATCTTGCACCCGAAGACGGGTGAACGCAACCGGTCTCAAAGCAGCGCCGCGAGCCCCGCCGGACGACCGCTCCGCCAAGCCTGAAAGAAGCTCAACACCCTCACCAGTCGCTATCAAATAAATAGCTGCTGGCGCAGGTAGTGCCTGGGCTGGAGGGCTATTTGATGCCTGAAATCGTCAAAACGGCGGCAAAACGGCATCTGAAAGCATCAAAGCCCATGCAGCCCGGATGCGAGGCGCCAACCATCGGATGGGTGCGGTTTGGCCCACGTTTCAGCGCGCTGGTGGCGGCGTTTCGCCGTCGGTCGCCTTCAACCCAAGCAGGGCCGCCAGCGCCGCCGTGGACATCGACCCTTCATGCGTGACCAGCGCACCGGTTTCGGCATGGGTGCCGACAATGGTCGGAATGGAAGCAAAACCAAAGCGGTTGAGCAACTGGGTGTTTTTGGCAACCGCGTCTTTTTGCGCGGAAATGTCACCCGCGCTGCTGATGCCGCCGCCCTTGGCCAGAATGGACGCTTCGTGCTCGTCCATCAACGCGACCGGGTCTTTGGCCGCCAGCAAGGTGGCGCCCTGGGACGTGCTGGCGGCGTTCAAAATACCCACGGGAATCCAGACGAACTTGGCCTGTGACTTCAGCGGTTTGGCGGTGCGCCAGAGTTCGCCGCAGTGCGGGCACTGCGCGTCGAAAAACACATAAACCGTGCGGGCGCTCATGGGCGAGCCGACGGTAAAACCAGTCGCTTCGGCGGCGATGGCGGCTATCGACACCGGTGCTGATGCCGACTTCTCGGTAGCGGCGCCGCCGGGGCCCGTCGAAGGTGATTCCTTGCAGGCCGCCAGGAACAGGCTGGTCGCTGTCAATGCCATGAAGACGGTCGGCGTTATCAGTGCAAGGAGTGAACGTTGAAGCATGGTGCAGTCCGGTCAGTGGAAGATGATGCCGTCATTTCACCATAGCCTGCATGGCCTTGATCGTGACCCGACTTGACCGGGCCTCGCGTGGTTTGGCCTCGCCGTGATGCGGGCGTGAAAAAGCCGGAACGCAACCTGCAACAGTCGCGTCCCGGCCGGGCGTCAGACGGGTGTGACTTCAGCGGGTGCCGGCGACTTCCACTTCCACGCGGCGGTCAGGCTGCAGGCAGGCAATCAATGCCGGCGTCGGCTTGCTGCCTTTGCACTGGCCGGGCTGGGTCACCGGGTTGGCGCCATCCACGCCCTTGGCCGCCACCGTGCCCGCCGCAATACCGGCTGCCACCAGATAGCTTTTGACGGCTTCGGCGCGACGGGTCGAGAGCTTCATGTTGTAGTCGTGCGAGCCGATCCGGTCGCTATGACCCGTCACCATGATGGTGCCGTATTGAACGCCCTTCAGGTCGCTGGCAAACTTGTCGAGCGCCTGCTGGCCCGCCGGTTTGAGGTTGGCCTTGTCGAAGTCGAAAAGTGAATCCGACGAGAACGTGACACGCGTGGGCGGTGGCGGTGGCGGTGGCGCAGCCGGCGGTGGGGGTGCCACGACCACGGGTGCTGGCATGGGCGCAGCCGCCACATAGGCCGGCGCCGCAGTGCGCTGGACCGGCGCCTGCGACTTGCCGCC
>NCGI01000240.1 GCA_002256925.1 Polaromonas sp. 28-63-22 | reverse complement strand
GGCGCAGGTTTCCAGCAACATCTTGCGCTTTTCATCGCCATCGCAAATATCACCCCAGGGCTGATCGACCATTTTTCCGGTCAGCAGCCCGTCTTTGACTTCAAGCACGTTGGAGCGGGTGTAGTCGATGCCCAGTTCGTCCCGGATGCGGTCGGTAAAAAACGTGAAGCCGCCGCTGACCAGCAGCACCTTCATGCCGGCTGCCTTGCAGGCGTGCACCAGCTCGGCCGCGCCCGGGTTGAGGCGCAGCCGCTGGTGGTACACCTCGTCCATGCTGGCAACGCTCACGCCCTTGAGCAAGGTCACGCGCCGGCGCAGGCTTTCCTTGTAGTCGGTGATCTCACCGCGCATCGCCGCTTCGGTGATGGCGGCCACCTCGGCCTTGCGGCCCGCCGCGTCGGCGATTTCGTCCACGCACTCGATGTTGATGAGCGTCGAGTCCATGTCGAACGCGATCAGCCTGAAGTCGCCGAGTTTCAGGTCGGGCGTGGCGATGTTGACAACGAGGCCGGGGGAGGTTTCTGTGGGGGTCATGTCACTTTGTCGCTATTAATTTGATAGCTGCTTGCGCAGGTGCCTACTAGGCTGTAAGCACTTTTAGCTTGAAACTGCAGCTGCCAGCCAATTCTCGACCCGCAGCCCTGGTACCCGCAGAAATTCGGCATCGGCGCTGACCAATGTGGCATTGATGGCCAGTGCGTGCGCGGCAATCAAGGCGTCGTTGGGGCCGATAGGCGTGCCTGCGGTTTCGAGCTGTGAGCGCAGAAGCGCATAGTGCAACGGTACGTCATCGGTCAGCGGAAGTATTTGCAACTTGACCATTTCAAGATCGTAAGCGGCTTGAAGTCGGGCTGAAGGCCGCCTTGTCAGGCCAAACAGTAACTCGCATTGCACCACCACGCTTGTACACACAGCAGTGACTCTGCCTTGCTGCACTGCCAGTCGGCCGCGCTGTGCTGCCAGGCTGCCTGCGCCTTTCATGAGGTCGCTGATGATGTTGGTGTCAAGCAGAAAGATGCCTGAGGCCATGTCTGCCGTCACGTCTGCCCGTGCACTCACAGCACAATGTCGTCAAGCGGCAGGAGGCCAGCGTCCACATCGGGGAATTCGTCGTCGAAGGGACCTAGTTTGGCAATCTCATCAAGGGCCTGCAGAAAAGCCTGCGGTGAACCTCGGGGGTACTCCACTGCAATGGGCTCTATCACCAGCGTATTACCTACCTTGCGCATTACCGCCTCAGTTCCGGCAAACTCAAACTCCCGGGGAATACGCACTGCCTGATTCGCACCGTTGCGAAACAGGCGGACCTGGCGAGATGGCGGTTCAACGAGGTACTCGGGTAATTTTTCAGAAACGTGCGGCACTATGCTTCTCCTGAAATGTTGCTGCCACAGTTTAGCATATGCTAAGGCCTATGTCGCTAATTCAACAGGTTTTGGTTGCCCCAGGCTCCGCAACACATCGCGCACCATCTGCGCGCGGTCCTTCGCCTCCGGCAGCTCGCGCTCGATGCGCAGCTTGTCGTTGCCGGCGAGCTTGATGTGCCGGTTTTTCTGGATCAGGTGCATGATCGCCATCGAGTCGATCGGCGGGTCTTTCTTGAAGGTGATGTTGATGAGGCCGGGCGCGGCATCGACCTTGACGACGCCATAGGGCTTGGCAATCACACGCAGGCGGTGAACGTCGATCAGTGTCTGGGCCTGCGGGGGCATCTTGCCGAAGCGGTCCACCAGTTCTTCAAGCAGCGCATCGATCTGGTCGGTGTTTTTGGCGGTCGCCAGCTTTTTGTAAAAGCTCAGGCGCAGGTGCACGTCGCCGCAGTAGTCGCTGGGCAACAGCGCCGGCGAATGCAGATTGATCTCGGTCGTCACGTTGAGCGGTGACAGCAAATCGGGCTCGCGCCCGGCTTTGAGCGACGCCACGGCCTCGCTCAGCATCTCGTTGTAGAGCTGAAAGCCGATCTCCAGCATGTTGCCGCTCTGGTTTTCGCCCAGCACCTCACCGGTGCCGCGAATTTCCAGGTCGTGCATCGCCAGATAAAACCCGGAGCCGAGTTCCTCCATCTGCTGGATCGCCTCCAGCCGCTGGCTGGCGCGCTTCGTCAGGCCTTCAATATCGGGCACCATCAGGTAGGCATAGGCCTGGTGGTGGCTGCGCCCGACCCGGCCGCGCAGCTGGTGCAACTGCGCCAGGCCGAACTTGTCGGCGCGGCTCATGACGATGGTGTTGGCGCTCGGCACGTCGATGCCGGTCTCAATAATGGTCGAGCACAGCAGCAGGTTGTAGCGCTGCGCCACGAAGTCTTTCATCACGCGTTCCAGCTCGCGCTCGGGCATCTGGCCGTGCGCCACGGCGATGCGCGCCTCCGGCAGCAACTCTTCGAGCTTCTGGCGCCGGTTTTCGATGGTTTCGACTTCGTTGTGCAGGAAATAAACCTGGCCGCCGCGCTTGAGTTCGCGCAGCACCGCTTCACGAATGACGCCGTTGCCTTCCGAACGCACAAAGGTCTTGATGGCCAGGCGGCGCTGCGGCGCGGTGGCGATCACGCTCAGGTCGCGCAGGCCTTCAAGCGCCATGCCCAGCGTGCGCGGAATCGGCGTGGCCGTGAGTGTCAGCACATCGACTTCAGCGCGCATGGCCTTCATCATCTCTTTGTGGCGCACACCGAAGCGGTGTTCCTCGTCGATGATGAGCAGCCCGAGGCGCGCAAACTTCACGTCCTGGCTCAGCAGCTTGTGCGTGCCGACGACGATATCGACGCTGCCATCGGCGATGCCCTTGATGGCGGCGGTGATCTCCTTGCCGGAGCGAAAACGGCTCATCTCGGCAACCTTCACCGGCCATTTGGCGAAGCGGTCGCTGAGGGTCTGGTAGTGCTGCTCGGCCAGCAAGGTGGTGGGCGCCAGCAGGGCGACCTGCTTGCCACCGGTGATCGCGATGAAGGCGGCGCGCAGCGCGACCTCGGTTTTGCCAAAGCCGACGTCGCCGCAGACCAGCCGGTCCATCGGACGCGGGCTGATCATGTCCTGGATCACCGCATGAATGGCGGCGCGCTGGTCGGCCGTTTCCTCAAAGCCGAAATCGTTGGCAAACGATTCGTAGTCGTCGGGCGAATAGCGGAAGGCATGGCCTTCGCGGGCGGCGCGGCGTGCATAGATGTTGAGCAGTTCGGCGGCAGAGTCGCGCACCTGCTCGGCCGCCTTGCGTTTGGCTTTTTCCCACTGGCCGCTGCCCAGCCGGTGCAGCGGCGCTTCTTCGGCGCTGACGCCGGTGTAGCGGCTGATCAGGTGCAACTGGCTGACGGGCACATACAGCGTCGCCTTGTCGGCATATTCGAGATGCAAAAACTCCTGCACCGCGGGCGTTCCATCGGCGTTCTTGTCGTTGCCCAGATCGAGGTTGACCAGGCCCTTGTAGCGGCCGATGCCGTGTGCGCTGTGCACGACCGGGTCGCCCACGTTCAGTTCGGAAAGATCCTTGATCAGCGCTTCAACGTCGCTGACCTGCTCCTG